>JACCUC010000071.1 GCA_013812065.1 Thermoleophilaceae bacterium
GGCGAGGGTCGTCTCATCGCCGGCGAGTCGCCCGCCGGACGGCGCCCGCCGGTCCTGCCCGAGGCGCGTCAGGTCTTCGAGCAGGCGCTGCGCGAGGCCGTCGCGCGAGGCGACGCCCATCTCGGAGTCGAGCACATGCTGCTCGCGCTCGTGAGCGTGGAGCGAGGGGGGGCGGCAGCCGTGCTGGCGCGACTCGAGGTCGGCCGGACGGCGGTCCTTCGGAGCCTTCGCGAGGTGCTCTCCCGGGGCTGAGAGCGACGCGGGAGAGCTCTGCTCTCTAACCCGTCGAGTCCTCGGCGGACTGGTCCGGATCGTCATCTGTGAAGGCGTCCCCGAGCGTGTCGGCCAGCACGTCGGCGGCGAGTGAGGGATTGGCGGGAATCGTCACGCTGGCGTCGATCAGCGACATCGCCTGGCGGTCGGGGAGCGTCCCGGCGGCCTCGGCCTCGAGCTCCTCGAGCGAGAGCTCGGAGTCGTCCTGTTCCTCCTCGCCCGGCTCGCCGGATCGGGATCGCTCGAAGCCTTCCATGGGGTGAACACTAGGCCAACCGTGGCGTCGGCTCGTCACTCGGGGGTCGGAAGCCCTCGTTGAGCGACCCCGACCGCAGCGGCTCGAGGTCGATCGCCGTACGGGCGTAGCCGGCCTCGCGCAGCGCCGCGGCGATCGCCTCCCGGGCCGCCGGGGCGAGCGCGCGCTCGAGGTCGGCCGCCGGCAGCTCGAGCTTGCCGAGGTCGTCGTGGTGGCGCACGCGCAACACCGGGTAGCCGAGCGCTCGCACCGCGTGCTCGGCGCGATCGACCTGCGCGAGCGTGCCCGGCTCGACGCGCGTTCCGTAGGGCAGGCGGGAGGCCAGGCACGGGCTCGCGGGCTTCTCGGCGCTCGGCACGCCGAGGCGGCGAGCGAGCGCGCGCACGTCGTCCTTGCCGGCCCCGGCCTCGAGCAGCGGATGGCGCACTTGGTGCTCGGACGCAGCGCGCAGGCCGGGGCGCCAGTCGCCGCGGTCGTCGGCGTTGGCCCCCGAGAGAAGGACCGAGTAGCCGCGCGCGGAGGCGAGCGCCGACAGCTCCCCGTAGAGCTCGGTCTTACAGTGGTAGCAGCGGTCGCGCGCGTTGCGGCGGTAGCCCTCTCGCCCGAGCTCGTCGGTGGTGATCACCACGTGCTCGACGCCGATCACCGTCGCCACCGCACGCGCTCCCTCGAGCTCCCCGGAGGCCAGCGCGGGCGAGACCGCGGTGACCGCGAGGGCGCGCGCGCCGAGCGCTCGCGCGGCGAGCGCGGCGACGACCGAGGAGTCGACCCCGCCCGAGAAGGCGATCACGGCGCTTTCGAGCTCGGCGAGTGAACGTTCGAGGCGCTCGTGTAGGGCGTCGATCCGCAGGTCGCCGCGCTCGTCGCCGACCACAGGGAGCGCCCGGACCGTGCTCATGCTCGCTTGCCCTCCGCGAGCCATCGCTCGCCGGCGGCCACCGCGGCGGACCAGATCGACACGGTCGGACGGCCGGTCCGCTCGGCGGCGCGGGCGCAGTCGTCGTGCTCGGGAGCGACGTTGACCACCTCCCCGTCGAGGCGCCCCAGCTTGATCCGGACCGGCTCGCCGGCGATCTCGACCGTGCGCCACTCGCGCTCGAGCTCGACCCGTTCGAGACGGGCCACGCGCACGCCGAGCGCGGTGGTCGAGCGCAGCAGCGCCTCCGCCACGGCTCCCTCCCGCTCCGGCCGCACGAGCGCGGACACGACGACGCCCGGCCTGCCCTTCTTCATGCCAGCCTGTGTCGTCCACACGTCGAGCGCACCGGCCGCCGTCGCGCTCTGCGCGGCGTCGGGCACGAGCTCCGGCGGAAGGTCGTCGAGGTTGGTCTCGACGAGCGACACCGCCCGCGTCGGGCCACGCGCCGCGACCTCCTGCGCTTCCCCCACGAGGACGCGCACGACGTTGGGCACGCGCCCGAGCTCGCGCGCGCCCGCGCCGTAGCCCGTGGCCTCGAGCCGCAGGGCCGGGAG
>JACCUC010000086.1 GCA_013812065.1 Thermoleophilaceae bacterium
TCCGCCGTCACGTAACGCTCGTGCGCGCGCACCGCGTCGAGCAGCTCGTCGTCGCCCGCGAGCGCGAGCTCGATCCGGTCCTCCACCGCCAGTCCGGCTCCCTTGCGCGCCGCCTGCACGGCGTGCACCACCTCGCGCGCAAGGCCCTCGCGGCGCAGCGCGTCGTCGAGCTCGAGGTCGAGTGCGACGGCATGCCCACCCGCACGCTCGAGCTGGTAGCCCTCGCGCGGCCTGAGCACGAGTTGCACGTCATCGGCGCCGAGCGCGTGCTCGCGGCCGTCGATGGCCACCCCGACGGTACCGCCGCTGCGCAGGGTCGTCGCCGCCGACCGAGCGTCGAGCGCCCCGACGGCGGCGGCCACCTGCGGCATCCGCTTACCGAAGCGCGGGCCGAGCGCGCGGTAGTTGGGCTTGAGCTCCCACTCGCCGAGCTCGTCGGCGTCGGTCACGACGCGTAGGCGCTTGACGTTCAGCTCGTCGAGCACGAGCGCCTCGAGCCGCTCGATCGCCGCCTGCTCGGCCTCGCGCGCCACCACGACCACCTCGCCTAGCGGCTGGCGGACCTTGACCTTGGCCTGGGCGCGGGCCGCGCGGCCGAGCTCGACCGCCTCGCGCACCGTCGTCATCGCGGTCTCGAGCTCCTCGTCGCGGTGCACGGGATCGTAGGCGGGAAAGTCGCACAGGTGCACGGACGGCTCTGAGCCGTCGAGGTTCTCGTAGATCTCGTCGGCCACGAACGGGACCAGCGGCGCGAGCAGCTTCGAGAGCTCGACCAGGCAGCGGCGCAGCACCGCGAACGCCGTCGGGTCGCCGTCCCAGAAGCGCCGGCGCGAGCGGCGCACGTACCAGTTGGAGAGCTCGTCGACGTAGGCGGCGAGCGCGCGGCCGGCGAGCGTCGTGTCATAGTCGTCGAGGCGCTCGATCACGAGCTCGGTCGTCGCCTGCAGGCGCGAGAGCGCCCAGCGGTCGAGGTCGGTGAGGGCACCCGCGTCGACCTCCTCGAGCGCCGGCGGCTCGACCTCCCCCGCGTTCGCGTAGAGCACCAGGAACGAGTAGGTGTTCCACAGCGTGAGCATGAACTGGCGCACCGACTCGCCGACGGTCTCGAGCGAGAAGCGGTAGCCGTCCCACGGCTGCTTCGAGGTGAAGTAGTACCACCGGAAGGCGTCGGCGCCGTGGCGCTCGATCACGTCCCAGGGCACGACCACGTTGCCGCCGCTCTTCGACATCTTGTGGCCCTCGGGATCGAGGATCAGGCCGAGGCAGAGCACCGTGCGATAGGAGGATCGCCCGTACAGCAGCGTCGAGACGGCGAGCAGGGAGTAGAACCACCCGCGGGTCTGGTCGAGCGCCTCGCAGATGTAGTCGGCGGGGAAGCGCTCCTGAAACAGGTTCTCGTTGTCGAACGGCGCGTGCCACTGGGCGAAGGGCATCGATCCCGAGTCCCACCACGCGTCGATCACCTCGGGTACGCGGCGCATCTCGTCACCGCATTCGCGGCACGGGAAGGTCACGTCGTCGATGTAGGGCTTGTGGAGATCGGACGGCACGGCGTCCGCCCCCGCGAGCTCGCTCAGCTCGGCCACCGACCCGACGCAGACCTCGTGGTCTCCGCCCTCGCACCTCCACACCGGCAGCGGCGTGCCCCAGTAGCGCTCGCGCGACAGGGCCCAGTCGACGTTGTTCTCGAGCCAGTTGCCGAAGCGACCGTGCTTGATGTGCTCCGGGTACCAGGTGATCTCCTCGTTGGCGGCGAGCAGCTCGTCGCGGATGGCGGTCGTGCGGACGTACCAGCTCGCCTTGGCGTAGTAGAGGAGCGGCGTCCCGCAGCGCCAGCAGTGCGGGTAGGCGTGCTCGAAGCGCTCGGACCGCAGCAGGCGGCCGGACTCGCGCAGTGCCTCGACGATGTCCGGGTCGGCCTCCTTGACGAAGCGCCCGGCGAAGGGCCCCCCGCGCTCGTCGAAGGTGCCGTCCTCGCGGACGGGGTTGATCACGTTCAGGCCATAGCGCTCGCCGAGGCGGAAGTCGTCCTCGCCAAAGGCGACGGCGGTGTGGACGACGCCCGTGCCCTCGTCGGTGGTGACGAAGTCGCCCTCGAGGACGGTGTGGCCGCGCGGGCCGTAGTCATCGATGTAGGGGAAGGGTGGTTCGTAGGCCGTCCCGACGAGCTCCGACCCCGGCACGCGCGCCTCGATCTGCACGCCCTCCCCGAGGACTCGCTCGACGAGCGCTTCCGCGAGGACCAAGGTCTCGCCGTCGACGCGCACGCGGGCGTAGGTGACCTCAGGGGCGACCGCCAGCGCCGCGTTCGAGATCAAGGTCCACGGCGTGGTCGTCCACCCGAGGAACGAAACGCCATCCTGGTCTCGCAACGGGAAGCGCACGTACACCGACGGATCGACGACGTCGCGGTACCCGAGGGCGACCTCGTGCGACGAGAGCGCGGTCCCGCACCGCGGGCAGTAGGGGACGACTCGGCGCCCCTCCTCGAGCAGGCCTCGCTTCCACACCTCCTTGAGCGACCACCACACCGACTCGACGTAGTCGTCGTCCATGGTCAGGTAGGCGTCGTCGGTGTCGATCCAGAAGCCGATCCGCTCGGTCAGGCGGTTCCACTCCTCGACGTAGGCGAGCACCGACTCGCGGCAGCGCGCGTTGAACTCGGCGATCCCGTAACGCTCGATGTCCTCCTTCGACGCGATCCCGAGCTCGCGTTCGATCTCGAGCTCGACGGGGAGGCCGTGGCAGTCCCAGCCGGCCTTGCGGTGGACGAGGTGCCCGCGCATGGTCTTGTAGCGCGGGAAGACATCCTTGAAGACGCGCGAGAGGACGTGGTGAGAGCCGGGGCGGCCGTTGGCGGTGGGCGGTCCCTCGTAGAAGACGAACGGTGGAGCTCCCTCGCGGCGGCGGATCGACTCGCCGAAGACGTCGCGCGCGCGCCAGCGCTCGAGGACCTGCTCCTCGAGAGCGGGGAAGGACTGGCCGGGGTCGACGGGACGGAAGGACGGCATTGACAGGTCGATTCTAGGAAGGGTCTCGGCCTTCGCCGACCGCGAACCCGGCTACCGGGTTTTTCTCGCTCCGAGCGCGATCAGCCGGTGGGGAGGGGCATGATCCGACCGGATCGGCCGCGAAGATGGGTCGGATGCATGGAGGCGTTCCCACGGCAGCGGCTGGACGGTCCTTCTCCGGGCGGCGACACGCAAGCCGCTTCCCTCCCATGGCCGCCGTGCCGCTGGCCACGCTCGGGGTGGCCGCCGCCGTAGCCGTTGCGGGCGCCGAGGCCTACTGGCTGTGCGTGCCGGTCGCGGTCCTCGCCGGAGCCGTGATCAGGGCTCGCGGCGCCGCCACCCTGCTCGCCACCTTCGCAGTGGTCGCCGCCGCGACGCCGGCCCTTCTCGACCCCGGCCTCGGGTCGCTGCCGCCGGCGATCCTCGCGGTCGCGGTGCCCGGACTGAGCGCGGCCATCGCGCGGCTCGTGCGCGAGCGCCTCGAGGCCGGTCAGGAGTCGCTTCAGGCGCTCGCCCGCCTCGACCCCCTCACCGGCCTGTGCAACCGGCGCGCCCTCGACGACCGCCTCGCCTACGAGGTCGCCCGTCACCGCCGCCACGGGCGGAGGTTCGCGCTGATGATGCTCGACCTCAACGACTTCAAGGCGATCAACGAGCGCTTCGGCCACTCGGGCGGCGACGAGCTGCTCCGCGA
Source organism: Thermoleophilaceae bacterium (assembly GCA_013812065.1). Taxonomy (GTDB): domain Bacteria; phylum Actinomycetota; class Thermoleophilia; order Solirubrobacterales; family Thermoleophilaceae; genus JACCUC01. Next base: position 3,706 of record JACCUC010000086.1, read on the forward strand.
CGTGGGGCTGGCCCTGAGGGCCGCCGTGCGTGAGCAGGACACGGTCGCTCGGCTTGGCGGCGACGAGTTCTGCGTGCTCGCTCCCGAGACCGATCGCGAGGAGGCGATGCACCTCGAGGAGCGCCTGCGGCCGGCGATCCGGCGGGCCACCGGCGGCTTCGAGGACCTGAGCGGAAGCGTGGGCTACGCGATCTTCCCAGAAGATGGCGCGAACGCGCCGGCGATCATGGCCGCCGCCGATGTCGCCCAGGCCAAGGACAAGCGGCGCGCGCGGGACGAATCGGGCCGCGGCCTGAGGCCTGGCGGGGCGAAGCTGCTTCGAGTCGCCGTTGGCACAATTCCTCCGCGACGGTGCCGACCTTGTGGTCGAGGGAGGAGGTGCGCCGCGTGGTGCTTCGGGGGAGTCGCTGGAAGGCCAAGGCCCTCATCGGTTACCGGTGTGCGAGCGGAGCGGTCGGGCTGCTCGTGATTGTCACCGCCGCCATCGGTTGTGCTCCTGAGGGCGGCGACGAGCCTCTGCCGCTGGCGTGCGGGGTGGGCCCAGAGACCGTTCGGGACGCCCTCGGGGCGGCGCCGCGACCGGTGCGCATCGACGGCACGCCGCTGTCGGCCTGCCTCGACCCCGCTACCGACGGAACTGACCTACAGGCCGTCGGCACCTCTCTAGTCGGGGCGGCGAGCGAGCTCGCGGGATCGGCGGCACGGCGACCCGAGGGCGAGGCCGCGATGCGACTCGGCTACCTCGTGGGGGCGGTGCAGCGCGGCGCGGGCCGAGCGAACGCGCAGGGGATCAACTCCGAGCTCGTGCGGCGGATCGAGCAGGAGCTCGCCCTCGTCGATCCGGGCTCGCGGGCGGTACGCGAGGGGTTGCGGGCCGGGCGCAGCACCGGCTAGTGGTCGCTCCTGCAAGACGCCTGTCGTTTGCAGGAGAATCGGCGTGTGCAGGTGAATCGCATCGTCGTCCTGGTTGGGCGACGATGGGAGCGGAGATGGCGGCGCACGCCAAGCGGATCGAG
>JACCUC010000094.1 GCA_013812065.1 Thermoleophilaceae bacterium
GGCCCGGCGGCGCGGGCGATCGCTCGCTCACCCACGCGGCACGGTCCGTTGCCCAAGGCGGCAGCGAAGGCCTGCCCAGAACAGGACCACCATGGCTTCTCCCCCGGTGCTGCCGGATCTCGCGCAATGCGACAGCGGCGGTTGCATTCACGCGTCAAGACGCGTCGAAACCTCCGTCCTTCGGCCCTTGGGTCGAAGCAGCTTGAGGGGAGCGCCTGGCGCGCTCGTAGCGCCGCGAAAGGAGGGCCGTCCTCCGGCTGGTCGGCGGACGAGCCCGGAGGACGGCTGTTCGAGTGCAGGCCGCCGAGAGCCGCGGATGCGAGCACCTCACCAGCGGGTTAAGCTAGCGCTTGTGGCACGGGGGGAGATCGACCGCTCGGCGTTGATCGGGGCGCTCGAGCGATTGAGCACCCTGCAGGCGAGCCAGGCGGCTTGGACGTCGGTGCTCGAGCTGCTCGAGCTGCTCGACGCGGCGTTGGCGAGGGGAGACCAGCCGTACGCCGCCCAGCTCACACAGAAGCTGTTCGCGGTGTCCGGAACGCGCGAAGGCGACAGTCCGCCGCCGTTCAAGCTTCGCCGACGCCTCCGTAAGATCGCCGTCGACACGCTCGACGCCACGCCCGAGGAGGTGAGTCACCGGGCACTCGAGCCGGGCGTTGTCGGGGCGCTCTTCAACATCGCGCCGATGGGCATGCGTGGTGGGGAGCGCGAGCCGTCGACCGCAGAGCCACGTATGCGGCCGCGAGGGCGCGCGCGTCGTCGCGTGCACAGAGAGGAGCCCGCGGCGCCGCCGCCACCGGAGCCGGAGCGAGTCGACGTGGCGTTCGGCGCCCGCATGCCGGCCACCGTCGCCCTCGGGGACACCGTCGCCGTCGAAGTCGAGATCACCCGCGGAGAGCTCGAGGATCCCGGGCCCGACGATGCGCACGCGAAGGATCGGGCGCCCGCCGATCCCAACTTGCCGATCGTCCTGCGGCTCCTCCCGCAGGGAGGGTTCGAGGTGAAGGGCGAGGACGCGAAGGAGGTGGGCGTCCCCTCCGAGGCGCGCCAGCCCGCGAACGTCCGGTTCGAAGTCACCGCGGTGCACGCGAGCCCCGGTGAGGTGTGGGTCACCGTCGACCAGGGCTCGCTCCCGCTCGCGTTGCTCAAGCTGCGCACGGAGATCGTCGACGGCGGCAGCACCTCCGCCGACGCCAGTGCGGCGAGCGCGTCGACCGTCGCCGGAGGCCGCCTGCCCGCGTACAAGCGGCTAAAGATCACCGAGAAGGTCGTCCCCGGCCAGGGCGTCCTGTACGAGTACGACGTCGACCTGCCCGACATCCCCTGGAACCTCTACCGGCAACTCATCCCGGGCGATCGGGAGCGGTACGTCGCGAGCCTTTACGCCCAGCTCGAGGATTGGGCACGGAAGCCGGGAAACGCGGAGGACATGCTCGAGAACCTCCGCTCCTTCGGCGTGGGGCTGTTCAGGGAGCTGTTCCCGGAGGAGCTGCGCCGGCTGCTGTGGGAGAACCGCGACCAGCTCTCGGGCGTGATGGTCCTCTCGACCGAGCCCTTCATCCCCTGGGAGCTCGTTCACCTCGTGCCGCCGGATGACGCGCTGCCCGCCGGGCCGGAGTTCCTCGGCCAGAAGGGCGTGGTCCGCTGGCTCTATGGCAGCCGGCCGCCGGAGGCGGACCTCACCATCCGACGGAATCGCTGCCGATACGTGATCCCGAAAGGCAGCGGACTGACCGCGACCGCGGCCGAGCGCGAGATGCTGGAGAAGCTTGGAGCGAGGCCGATCGATCCGCGGCTCGCCGCCGTCCGGAACGTCCTGGCCGAGGAGGACGGCTTCGACCTGCTGCACTTCGCCGGCCACGCCGAGGCCGACGGCAGCAAGATCTCGATGGCGAAGGTCTTGTTGGATCCCCCCGAGGGCCCCCCGCCGGCGTGGGGTGAGCCGCCCCCGGGTCCCGACCCGCTGTTCGCCTCGGTCGTCGAAAGCCACGGCCGATTCGGCTCGCGCGACCACCGTCCGATGGTGGTGCTGAACGCGTGCCAGAGCAGCCGGACCGGAATGCAGCTCAGCTCGCTCGGCGGCTTCGCCGAGGCTTTCCTCAAGAAAGAGGCGGGGGCGTTCGTGGGCACGCTCTGGGCGGTGGGCGACAAACCGGCGATGACGTTCGTCGAGGCGCTGTACGAGCGGCTCATCGACGGGGACACCTTCTCGGCGGCGACGGCGCGCGCCCGCGAGACGGCGCGTGCGGCGGGTGATCCCAGCTGGCTCGCGTACGCGGTCTACGCGCCGCCGGACGTGACCGTGAAGTGGGCTAGCTGATCTCGGAGTCCTCTGGCCGGTAGCGGCCGCCGGCCTCGTTCACGTAGGTCAGGTCGATCTTCGGGCCGTGGAGGTCGAGGATCGCGAAGCCGAACATCGCCCAGGGCATCAGCGAGGAGCCCGGCTTTCGCTCGCGGTATTCCCACCTCTCCGGCGCCCGGTACGGCGCCGACTCCGTTCGCCACATCCACACGGGCACCCCCCCGTGCCCGATCAGCCGCCCGTTGCGCACTCCACCGAAGTCCTCGTACTCCGCGTGGCGGTGCTCGTGGCCCCAGAACCAGGCATCGATCGCGGGCGCGTCCGGGCGCAGCACTCTGCCAAGGCTCTCGCGCAGCTTCCCGCCCTTCTTGTTGCGCGCGCTGAACGGCTGGTGGTGGCTGAGCAGGAGGGCCTTGCGGTCCGACCCATCCACGACGCGCTCGACCCACCTTGCTTGGCTGCCGTTGAGATCGTGGTCCTCATAGGCGGTGTCGAGCCCCAGTACGTCCCAGTGGTCGTTCTGCAGATGAAAGAAGCTCAGCCCGCCCTGGCGGGCGAAGCGTGCCTCGCCGTCAAGGAGCCCGTAGTAGCCGTCTCCTCCGGAGTACATATCGTGGTTCGCGTTGAGCGCCCACGAGCCGACGCGCTTCTCCTCGCCCGCGAGCACGGGCCAGAGCCGGAGGAAGTTGTCCTTAAACTCGCGCCGCCAGCCCGAGTAGTACGTGTCACCGAGATGGATCACGTGAACGTCCTGCTTGCGCGATAGCGAGTCCTCGACCGCTTCACGGATCCGCTGGGCGACCAGCCCGGCGCGCTCGAGGCCGGACGCCCAGTCCGAGACCAGGATCAGACGAGCGTCCCCGGCGAGGCGGGTCACCGAGGGTCGATCGGTGTCGCGGAACTCGTGCGGTCCGTTCCACTTCGTGAACCACTCCGACAGCTTCGACCGGACCCAGCGCGGGTCGGTGTAGGAGAACCTCTCGAAGAGCCGCGTGCGTGCCGGTGCGCCCGGCGGCTCGTCCATGCGCAGGTGCCGGCGCGTCACAGCGGGGACGTCGGCGGCCTCGCCGCCTGCCCCACGGAGCCGTCGTTCGCCGACAGCACCGACGGTCTCGATCCTGGCCGGCTCGACCTCCTCGAAGTACTCGGTCAACGCTGATTGCACGGCGCTCAAGAAGGGGTCCTGCGGGAGGTAGGCGAAATGCTCCTCGAGCACCGACTGCCCCTGCTCCGCGGGTCCACGTAGCTGCGGCTGCTCGGCCTTGACCTGCTCGATCGCGTCGGCCTCGGCGGCGCTCCCCTTCACGAGCGCGTCCCGTGCGAGGTCCCTCAGGTCCTCGCGGTGCTCGACCGGCGGGTCGCCGCGGAGCTGCTGCTGGCCAAGGTCCTGCTGCGCCTGGGCGACCGCGGCGAGGACGAAGCGGCGGTCGAGTATCTCGGCGATCATCGATGCAACCTAACTGAAGGCGCCTCCTAGTGGGGAGGACCGGGGCTTGGGGCGCGCGCGCCGGTTAGGCTCCGGACATGGCCGTTCCGGAGGAGGAGCTGGCGAGGCTGAGCGAAGCGGCGGCCCTCATGAACAGCGGCTCGCCCGACCATGCGGCGCGCGCCGAGGCGCTCTACGACGCCGCGGAGCGGGAGCTCGTCGCGAGGATGGAGGGCCGGAGCGCCGGCGGCCTCGAGGCGGACCTCGCCGGAATCCTGTGGAAGCGCGCACTCGCCCAGGAGTACCAGGGCAAGCTCGGCCCCGCGCGCGAGGGCTACGAGGCGGCGATGGCGATGTTCGACCGCGCCGCGCCCACCGAACCGGCGCACGTGACCGACCGGACGGCGGCGCTCGACGCGTACGGCGACTTGCTGCGCGAGCAGGGCGAGCTTGGAGCCGCGATCGCCGCGCTCGAGCGCGCGAGCGAAGTCGCCTCAGCGCTACCAGGGGCGGATCGCTTGCGCCAGTTGGCGCTCCTCCACCTCGGCCAGGCTTACACGGACGCCGAGCAGATCGAGCGCGCCCGCGTGGTTCTGGACGAGCTGCTGGCGCTGGTCCGTGCATCCGCGCCGGGAACGCGCTCCCACGCAGTCGTCGCGGGGGATGTGGGTCGCACGCTGTTCTCCCAGGGCGACCATCGAGGAGCGTACGAGATGTGGGTCGAGGCCCTCCGGATCCACGAATCGAGTGACCCCGACTCGGCCGACGCCGCGCGCACCGGCAACGCGCTCGGCGAGCTCATGCACATGCAGGCGCTGGTCGATGCGCCCGACAGCTTGGGTGCCGAGAGTCCCTACATGGAGGATGCGCGCCAGCTGTTCGAGCGCGCGCTTGGGATCTACGCGACCAAAGTCGACGACCCGGAGCAGCGGGCGCTGGTGAGCTTCAACCTGGGAGTGGTTCACCACACCCTGAGCGACGCGGATCGTGCGCGCGACCTCCTACTGGCGGCGCATGCTTACTACTCCTCGCCGGACGCGCCCCGGAACACCCGCAGCGCCGGCGTGCTCGCCCAGCTGGGAAAGGCGCTCAAGGCGATCGGGCGCGAGGACGAGGCCATCGACACGCTGCGCGAGACGGTGCGGCTGGTCGAGGCGGTCCGAAGCAGGGCCGGAGAGACGGACGCCCGCTCGACGCTCTTCAGCGGTCATCAGGATGCCTACCAGAGCCTGATCTCCCACCTGCACGACCGGGACGACCCCGGAGATCACGCGGAGGCATTCGGTGTGGCCGAGGCCTCGCGCGCCAGGGCGCTCGTGGAGATGCTCTCGGAGCGCCGCCTGCCGGAGCTCGAACGCGAGCGCCCAGAGCCGCTTGGAGCGGCCGGAGCGCGGAAGCTGCTCGACTCGGGCACGCTGCTGCTCGAGTACGACGCGACCGGAGCGGAATGCTTCCTCTGGTCCCTGCGGCGTGACGAATTGTCGATGATGCGGCTCGGGACCACGGAGCTCCGCATCGCCGAGCTCGTAGCGGCGGCGATCGCGACGTATGAGCACGGTGCCTACGAGGATGACCCGGCGCGCGACGCTCAGGAGGCGCTCGCGCGACTCCTGCTCGATGCGGTGCCATCCCGTCTGTGGAACGGCGTCGAGCGCCTGATCATCGTCGCGGACGGCGCGCTGCACCGTCTTCCGTTCGAGATCCTCGCCGAGTTCGGCGGGAAGCGGCTCGGCGACCGGTACGCGGTCTCATACGCGCCCTCGGCGAGCACGCTCGCGACGATCGACCGGGCGCCGGCCGGGCGCCCGACCGCCTACGAGTTCGTCGGGTTCGGCGACCCTGCATTCGCGCTCGAGGTCGACGAGGAGGACGAACTCGCCCACGCGGCGCGACTGTTCACGGCAAGGGAGATGCCGCTCACCCGTCTGCGCCACAGCGGTGAGGAGGTACGGCGGATAGCCGATGCCTTCGGGCAGCGGGCCATGTGCTTCACGCGCGAGGAGGCGACCGAGGCGCGCGTGCGCGCGCTCGCCGGCGAGGCCCGCTTCCTGCACTTCGCGACGCACGGCCTGCTCGACGACGAGGAGCCGCTGAGGTCCGGCCTGGCGCTGGCACCGCCGATGGAGGCCGAGCGAGCGGACGAGCAACTCGACGACATGCTCCAGGTCGACGACATGCTCACGCTCGACCTGGCTGCAGAGGCGGTTGTCTGCTCGGCGTGCGAGACCGCGCGCGGGACGCTTCAGGCCGGCGAGGGAATCGTCGGGATCACGCGCGCGCTGTTCTTCGCCGGCGCCCGCTCCGTAATCGTGAGCCTCTGGAGCGTGGACGACGACGCCACGTCGGAGCTGATGCAGCGCTTCTACCACCACGTCCGCGAAGGAGCGTCGGTGATCGACGCCCTGCGGAGCGCCAAGGCCCACGTCCGGGACACGACCGGCTGGGCCGATCCTGTGTTCTGGGCGGCGTTCGTCGTCGTCGGGCGCGGGTAGGCGGCGGGTCGCAGCGGAGGCCACCGCGCGAATCGCACCCGAGGGTCTACTCTCGCACAAGGGAACTCCCAAAGCGAGCGACCAATGGAACTAGCCGGACTCGAACCGGCGACCTCCTGATTGCGAACTACAGAGTTCGACTCCAGCACACTCTCCACGCGAGAACCCCCCTCCCAGGGGCGCGCATGCTCCTGCCCGTAAGCCGAACGTCTATCGGCGGCCGATCGTCGGTGGGCCGCCGGCGACTTGCGCTCGTGTCGCTTCGCGATGGCGCGGTAGACGGTGGAGCGTGCGACGCCGAACAGGTCGCCGAGCTCGGCGGTGCTGCGCTCACCCGCGTGGTGAAGCGCGACCAGGTGCGCCTCCTGGCGCGGGTTGAGCTTGGCTTGCTTGCCGCGCAGGCGACCCTTGGCCTTGGCTTCATGCCTTCGCGGGTGCGCAGGCGGATCAGGTCGGCTTCGAACTCCGCCACCATGGCCAGCACGTTGAACAGCAGCCGCCCGACCGGGTCCGTCGGATCGTGCACGGACCCGCTGAGGCTGAGCTTTACCTTGCGCGCGGTCAGGTGCTCGAGGATCTCGCGCGCGTCGGGCAGCGAGCGCGCGAGGCGGTCGAGCTTGGTCACCACCAAGGTGTCGCCCCCGCGGCAGGCGGCGAGCGCCTCGCGCAGGCCGGGGCGTTCGCGGTTGGTGCCCGTCAGGCCGTGGTCGACGTAGATGCGCTCCTCGCCGACCCCCAGCGCGGCCAACGCGTCGCGTTGCGCGGTGAGGTCCTGGTCGTCGGTAGAGACGCGGGCATAGCCGATCAGCAGCGGGCCCATGAGCTTCCTCCTTGTGGAGATGGCAGGGCTGCCGATCGTTCTGGACGCGACAAGCTAACTTGTGGCGATGGGTGCCGAGCTGGTTATCGCGCCGAGCGCCCGCAAGCACGGAGTAAGCGACGAGGACATCCGACATGCCTACGCAAACCCGATCCGGATCTTCGACCTCGACGAGGGGTTCACGATGATCATTGGAGCCAACCGGGCCGCGATCATCTATGAGATCGGCGTCGTCGGCGGCATCCCGGCGCCCGTCGTCGTTCACGCCATGAAGGCCCGCGACCAGTTCCTGAGGTGACCAACGTGCCACGCACGGTGCAAGACATCCTCGACCACGCCGACGAACTCGCGCAGCGCTTTGAGAACTATGAGCCCGCCCCCGGCGAGGAGCGCGACCCGCGGGCGTTTGCCGCTCTCCGCGACGCCGTCCTATCAAGATCGGAGGCGGAGCGTTCGGTCAAGGCCGCCGTCGACGACGCGCGCGCAGACGGCTATTCATGGGAGCTCATCGGCTCCCTGCTCGGCACCACCGGCGAAGCCGCACGCCAGCGCTACGGAGCCAAGCAGGAGGCGTAGATCCTTCGCCCGCCCGCCCGGTTGCCGATCCTCTATCGGAGCGGCCTCCGCGAAAGCCACGGTACGGGGATGGCGCCGTCTGCATGCACGAGGTCACCCAGCCACCGCGAGCGCCGGGACCGGCTCGTGGACGAAGCACCCCGCCTGGATAGGGCACGCGCTACTCCGTCAAGGCCTCCGGATCGATCTCGCCGAGCGCCACCTTGCGGCGAGCACGAAACAGCGCCACGGCCGCCATGAATGACTCGAACGCCACTGCTGCTCGCTGTTCCGAACCCGGCTCGCGACCGCCGAAGAAGAAGACCCGAGGGACCTCGAGGAGCGCGTCGCGCATGCGCGCGAAGTCGTCAAGCGCCTCGGCGAGCTCGGCGTGCTGAAGCATGACCGGTGCCCACTGGGCTACCGTCGCGCTGAGGACCTTGCTCTGCTCTTGCATCAGGAGCATGAACTCCACGCTGGCCTGGTCGCCATAGAGGACCGCCTCCACGTGCTGTTGATAAGCGTCGAGGTCGTATGGATCTGCCTCAGCGGCTCTCCCGATTGCGACCATCGCCTCAAACGCCGCCGTCGAGAGCTCTCGATAGGCGGTCAGGGCGACGCGCCTGGAGCGGCGTGCCTTCCGGCGGTCAAGCTGCTCGTCGACGATCAACACCGTAATGCCGAGCAGCAGCGCACTCGAAACCAGCCCCGTGAGCATCGAGTGGGTCTGCCAGAAATCTCTCCAGCTCGAGAAGGCCAGGTCGGTCACTACCGCGAGGCCGAAGGCCATAAGCAAACCGAGGACTACGGTGATTCGCCGCACAGCGCCCACTTCCGAGGAACACGGCCTCAGGTCGTCCCAATGCCCGACCATTCGTAGCCAGATCAAAGCAGCACGAGTCCTATCTTCGGTGGGCGAGCATGAGCGCGCTGCGCACCAGCTGCGGCCGGCGAGCCGCACGCAGGGCGCCGCACGACCTCGGTGTGGTCCACGGCGGCCGGCTTCGCAGCTGCTCGGGCACGTGCAGCTTCGATTTCGCCCGCCTGGGTCGGAGGGGCGACGATCGCGTACGTGACCTGCTCGGGGAGCAGCTCGCCGAGCCGCTCACTCTGCAGGCGACTCCTCCTCTTTCCGCTCCGCGTCGAGCCCTTCCGCGACGAGAGGACCTAGCTCATTTCTGATCGTCCCGAACACAATCCCCTCGTCGTGTAGCCGCTCCGCCTCTCGCCGAGCGGCGTGCAGGTCAACGCCCCGCTGTGACGCCCGTACCCGTCCGAGTTCGCTGATGGTACGCAGGACCTCGCCAAGCTGCTCCTGCGTCTCCTCTAGGGCTCGGATCATCTCTAGACGGTGGTCGGAACCCTGGTCGAGTTCCTCGACTCGCTCTACGAGGTATTGGTGCGCGAGGTAGTTCCGGCCTCTCCGTGCCCGTTCGAGGTCATCGGTCAACTCTCGCGGAAGGTCCTTCCCGACCCTTCTCTGAAGCGCGCCAATAGTCAGGCGGTAGAGCTTGTTCAGGTTCTGTAGCGCCTCTCCGTAAGAGGAGAAGGGAGGCGAGTCAACCTGGTCCATCACGACCAAGAAGGCCATGCTCATCTCTAGCGACTGATAGCCGAGCATGGTCCGCCCGTACTGGGCGTACCAGCGCTCAGCCTCAGCGTCCCTGCTTCGGTCACTTCGTGACGGCACGTGGCTGAGACTAGGCGGAAGTTTTTTCGGTAGGCGTGCCGGATCCGCATTGGCGGTCCGGGTTTGGCCGTCTGAGGGTTGGCGGTTTCTGTCTACGCGGCGGGCGTCATGTCGAGCAGCTCGAAGGCCCGGGCCTGGAGCTGGGTGGGGCTGGTGAGTCGGTTGAAGGTGTGGTCGGCGTCGCCGACGCGCAGCTCATTGCGACAGAGCGTGCCGAGTTCTGCGAGCAGGTCTGTGAGGCTCGAGGCGGGCAGCCCGTCTTGGGTGCTCTGAGCGCCGGCCTTGGCCTTCGCGGCCGCGGAGCGCTCGGCGGGTGCGACCGGGTCGATCGGCGCGACCGGGTTC
>JACCUC010000097.1 GCA_013812065.1 Thermoleophilaceae bacterium
CACCCGGCGCTGGCGCCGCCCCTGCGGGCGCGGGCGCTGCTGCGGGCGCGCCCGGCGCGTTCGGAGCCGCCGCTACTCCACGTTCCGGCCGGCGCGACACCGTCGGCGACGTAGGAGAGGTGGTGCGCCAGAAGGCTGCAGGCACCCTTTCCCGCGTCGACTCCGAGCCGGCCGTCCGCGTCTCCGCGCGCATCCTCGGCGAGGACGTCAACGCCATCAACCAGGACATACAAGCCGATGTCGACAACCTCGACCTCGCGAACGCCCGCGTCGAGATCGGCGGCGATCAGGAGTTCATCAACCAGATGTTCACCGACCTCGGCACCGCCATCCTCGCCGCGATCGTGCTCGTCTTCCTCGTGCTGGTGGTCTTCTTCGGCTCGACGAGCCAGCCCGTGACCATCCTCGCCCCGGTGCTGTTCTCGACCATCGGCAGCCTGCTCGCCCTCCTCGTCACCGACGCGGCGCTCGGCCTGCCCGCGATGATCGGCCAGCTCCTGCTGATCGGGATCGTGGTCGCCAACTCGATCCTGCTCGTCGACACCGCGCTGCGTCAGCGCCGCCTCGGCGTCGGCCGCAACGAGGCACTCGTCAGCGCCGCCCGGCTGCGTGTGCGGCCGGTGCTCATGACCGCTCTGGCCACCATCGTCGCGCTCCTACCGCTGGCGGCCGGACTCTCGGGCGAGGGCGGGATCATCTCCCGGTCGCTCGGTGCGGTCGTCATCGGCGGCCTGCTCACCGCCACGTTGCTGACCCTGGTCATCGTGCCCGCGGTGTTCTCGACCTTCGACGGATTCGGCAACCTCCTCGGGCGGCTCTTCGGTCGCCGGTCCGAGCCCGGACTCGCCGACGCTCCAACGAAGACTTCGCTGGACGGCTCGGATGGACTTGAGCCGGCCCGTCCGCGCGATCCGGTCGCGTCACCCCCGCCCGGCGAGGGCGACGGAAGCGGAGACGGCGGCGGACTCCTGGCAAGACCGCGCGAGCGCTCGTAGCCCGAGGGGGCAAACGGCTCCCCGGCCCCAGAGGGACGACCGCTAGGCCGCCGCGAGCTCCCTCACCTTGCGCTGCACCTCGCGCGTCTTGACGACGTGCTTGTCCATCCCGAGCTCCCTGGGCTCGAGCCCGAGCGCGAGCCCCAGCAGCTGCGGCAGGTGGAGCACCGGGATCCCCAGCTCACGCTCGACGTACTTCTCGGCGTCGGGCTGCTGGAGATCGAGGTTGAGGTGGCAGAGCGGGCAGGGGGTGGCGAGGCAGTCGGCGCCCGCGTCGATGGCGTCGGCGAGGTGGCGACCCGCCTGGCGTAGCGAGGTCGCGCGGGCCATGGTGATCACCGGAAAGCCGCAGCACTTGTGCGAGCCCGCGTAGTCGACCGCCGTGCCGCCGAGGGCCTCGATCACCCAATCGAGGTAGAAGTCGCGCTGCGGGAACTCGTCGTAGCCGAGCCGGCCGGTCGGGCGGACGATGTAGCAGCCGTAGAAGGGCGCGACCCGCAGGCCCTCGAGCGGTCGCACGACCCGCTCGCGGAGGGCGTCGAGGCCGATGTCCTCGACGAGCAGCCAGAGCAGGTTCTTGTTGGTCCACTCGCGACCGGCGCGCTCGTAGTGCAGCCCCTCCGGCTCGAGGTGCGAGTTGATCATCGCCCGGTAGTCAGGGTCGGCGTCGAGGCGCTGCTGGCACTCCGACTGCGCGCCCTGGCAGGTCGAGCAGATGTTCATCATCTGGACGCCGGTCTGCTGAGCCATGGCGAACGTGCGCGCATTCAGGGTGTCGACGAGCTCCTGGTTGTGCTCGGCGATCACCCCGGCGCCGCAGCAGCTCGCGCGGTCGAGCTCGATCAGCTCCAGGTCGAGCTTGGGGGCGACCGCGGCCATCGAGCCGTGGAGCTCGGGGGTGAAGCCGCGCGAGACGCAACCCGGCCAGTAGGCGACCTTCACTGGACGCCCGCTCCTTCCTCTTCGGTCGAGCGGGCGCCGGTGTCGACGTCGGCCGCGTCGCCCATCGCCGGCTCGTCGGCGCCCGCGTCCGGCCCCATCTGCGCGTTCTCGGCCTCGTCCCCGACGATGTAAAGGTTGAGCTCGATCCGCTCGCCGCGGGACTCGACCTCGTGGTAGATCCGCCGTACCTGGTCCTGGTCGGGCAGCTTCTTGTGCCAGATCGCCTTGACCGGCGATACCTTGCCCGAGCGCAGGCCGTTGAGGACCGTGGGAAGGCCCTCGGCGAGCTGCTTGAGCGAGTCGGGCCGGACCTGGCTCTTGATCAGAGAGCCGTCGGCGTAGGAGCGGGGCACGAGCTGCGACTCGTGCAACGTGCCGTACTTCCCGACGATGTCGACGAACGCCTTCCCGTGCCCGTAGCCGTTGTTGGAGTCCTTGATCCCGTAGTCGCCGGTGGCCCGGCGGCGCAGGCGCATGATCTGGCTCATCGGCGCGACGTCCTTGGGGCAGACCTCGATGCACGCGAAGCAGTGGGTGCAGTCGTAGATGCCGTGGGGGTCCTCGGCGAGGTCGCGCAGCCGTTCCTCGGTCTGCGAGTCACGCGGGTCGCCGACGAAGCGGTAGGCCTTGGCAAGCGCCGCGGGGCCGATGAACTCGGGGTCGACCTCCATGGACAGGCACGCCGACACGCAGGCCCCGCAGTGGATGCACGCCATGGACTGGGTGACGTCGATCATCGCCTCGCCCGGGACGATGTACTCGCGCTCGGGCGGATCGCCCTCGGGCAGGAGCCACGGGACGACGCGCTGGACCTTCTTCCAGTGCACGGCGTCCATGTCGACGATCAGGTCCTTGAGCACGGGCATGTTGCCCATCGGCTCGACGACGATCGTCCCATCGGAGGAGCGCAGCTCCTCGCTCGCCTCGCCGAGCTGGGTATTGCAGGCCAGGCGCGACTGGCCGTTGATCCGGACGCCGCACGAGCCGCAGATCGCGGCCTGGCAGGAGCAGCGAATGCCGAGCGAGTTGTCGGTGTCGGCCTTGAACTTGAGGATCGCGTCGAGCACCGAGCGCTCGGGCTCGAGCTCGATCGACACGTCCTGCCAGTAGGCCGACTCGCCCGACTCGGGGTCGTAGCGGCGGACCTTGAGGTCGAAGGCGGTCATGGGCGGCGGCAGCCTAGTAGGTCCGCGCCTCCGGCTGCCACTGCGTGAGCGTGACCTCCGTGTAGTCGAGCTCGGGCAACTCGCCATCGGACCCGTTCTGGGTGACGGTGATGTGGCGCAGCCAGTCGTCGTCGTTGCGGTCGGGAAAGTCGGTGCGGTACTGGGCGCCGCGGCTCTCCTTGCGCTCGATCGCCCCCATGACGATCGCCTCGGCGTTGTCGAGCATGAAGCCGAGCTCGAGCACGCTCAGCACGTCCTGGTTGAAGATCGTGCCCTTGTCGTCGGTGGCCACTGTCTTCGACTCCTCCTGGAGGCGCTTGACGACCTCGAGCGCTTCCCTGAGGCCGTCCTCGTCGCGGTATACGGCGACGTTCGTGTCCATGATCCGCCCGAGCTCGGCGTGGAGCTCAGAGACCCGCCGGCCGGTGCGCTCGCGCCCGACGATCGCCTCGATCGCCGACTCCTCGTGCTCGAGCTGCGCGCGGGAGGCGCTCGGCATGACCATGGCCTTGGCCTCGCGAGCGGCGCGGACGCCGGCGCGGCGACCGAAGACGAGCGTGTCGAGGAGCGAGTTGGCGCCGAGCCGGTTGCCGCCGTGCACGGACACGCAGGCGGTCTCGCCCGCGGCGTAGAGGCCGCTCAGCGGGGTGAGTCCGTCGGTGTCGGTCTTGATCCCGCCCATCACGTAGTGGTTGCCGGGCTTGATCGGCACAGGCTCGCGGGTGATGTCGACGCCCGCGAAGTCGCGCGCGATCATGACTATCTCGCGCAGGGCCTCGTGGATGCGCTTACGCGGCACCTTGGTGATGTCGAGGTGGACGGTGCCGCCGTCGAAGCCCCGGCCCTCCTCGATCTCGGTCTGCTCGGCGCGCGAGACCACGTCACGCGAGGCGAGCTCCATCTTGCTGGGCGCATACTTCTCCATGAAGCGCTCGCCCTCGGCGTTGTAGAGGTGCGCTCCCTCACCGCGGGCGCCCTCGGTGATGAGCAGGCCGTTGCCGGCGAGCGTCGTCGGGTGGTACTGGACCATCTCCATGTCCATCAGCGGAGCACCCATGCGGTAGGCGAGCGCGATGCCGTCGCCCGTGCAGACGAGCGCGTTCGTGGTCGGGTTGTAGATCTGCCCGTTGCCGCCGGTCGCGAGGATCACCTGCTTGGCGTTGAAGAGCTCTATCGCCCCGTCGCGCAGGTTGCGGGTGATCGCGCCCGCGATGTGACCCGAGTCGTCCTGCACGAGCACGGTCACGAAGAACTCCTCGTAGCGGTGGACTGCCTCGTGCTTCATGAGCTGCTCGTAGAGCACGTGGAGGATGGCCTGACCGGTGATGTCGGCCACGTAGTAGGTGCGGGCGGCGGAGGCGCCGCCGAACGCGCGCGTGCCGAGCTTGCCCTGCTCGTTGCGATGGAAGGTCGTGCCGAGGTGCTCGAGATGGAGGATCTCCTCGGGCGCCTCCTTGCACATGATCTCGATCGCGTCCTGGTCGCCGAGGTAGTCCGAGCCCTTGACCGTGTCGAAGGCATGCGACTCCCACGAGTCCTCGGGGTTGAGCGCGGCGTTGATCCCGCCCTGCGCGGCGTTCGAGTGCGAGCGCACAGGGTGGACCTTGGAGATGATGCCGACTGTGGCACCACCCTCGGCGGCGGCGAGGGCGGCACGCATCCCGGCGAGGCCGGCTCCGATTACGAGGACGTCGTGGTGGGGCATCTTGGCGGGCTAGAGGGATACCGCGCGGTCGGAGGGGAGGATCGCGCCGTGGAGCCCGAGTCTAGGGGACGGCGCCGGGGCTTTCGCAGCTGAGTGCTGACTCGCACACATGCTTCGCCGAGCCGGTTTCGCAGTCCTCGAACGGGCCCGCCGTCTCGACGGTGGGGTGCCGCCGGGAACGATTACGACCGGACGCGCAGTTCCGCAGTTACGACTCCCACGGTCGCCTTGACCGGGCCTACTCGGCCGATCGGACGACCGCCCCGGTTGCGCCGCCGTGACGCATGTGGTGCTTGGCGAGCCCGAGGCCCCAGCCGAGCAGAGGCCAAACGGGCCAGAAGTAACCGGCGCCGGAGATCGCCCAGACGACGATCAGGAGGAGGTTGACCGCGGCGTAGATCGCGAGCCGGCGCGCCAGGTCGTCTCGGCCTCCGCGGACGGCCCGCGCAGGCTTCGTCGCAACGGCCTCGTCCGGTAATGCTTACCTCCACCTCCTACATCGTCCTCGGGCTCGTCGAGTGGATCGGCGAGGCCACTCCGTACGACCTCAAGCAGCGCATCGCCGAGACTGTCGGCAACTTCTGGTCAGTGCCGCACTCGCAGCTCTACGCGGAGCCCGAGCGGCTCGCCGCGAGCGGCCATTTCGTGGAGCGCCGCCAGCAGGGGGGCCGCCGGCGCCGTCTCTTCTCGCTGACCGACCCCGGCCGCGAAGGGCTGTCGGCGTGGCGGTCACAGCCGGCGGACGATCCGCTCCCCGAGCTCCGGGATCCCGGGCTCCTGCGGCTCTTCTTCGGCGCCGACCCCCAGGCCATCGCCCGGACGCGGCTCGACGCCCACCGGGAGAAGCTGCGCAGCTACGAGGAGCGCCTGGCCCGCGACTCGGGCGCCGAGCCGCGCGGGCCTTGGCTCGCCCTCGAGGCGGGGATCGGCCACGAGCGCGAGTGGGTGCGTTTCTGGAGCGAGCTGCTCGCTACTGAGCCGTCCGCAGCGCGCGTCGCAGGTGCCCGAGCGTGAGCACGCCTTGCAGCACGCCCTCGGAGTCGACAGCCATCACCGCCCCGAGCCGTCGCAGCGCCTCCGAGCCGAGCAGCGCCTCGAGCGGATCGTCGGTGCGGACGCGGAACGTCTCGCCCGAGCCCTGGCGCACGAGGTCTCCGGCGCTTCGCCCCCGCCGCTCGGCCTCGGGCACGCCCTCGACGTCCTCGCGGGCCAGGAGGCCCAGGTAGTGCCCGGTCCCGTCGACGACCGGGAACCACGGCCAGCCGTAGCGCAGGAAGAGCTCGTCGTGGGTGCGGTCCAGTGACGTCTCGGCGGCCGCGGCCACGGGCTCTGAGTCCATCACGTCCTTGACCTCGAGCCGCTCGATGCCGGCGGTGAGCTGCGATTGAGTCACGGCGGAGCGGGCCGCCTGGCCGATGAAGACGCCGACCAGGACGAGCCACACGCCGGCGACGAGGTCGACCTCGACGGCGAGGAAGATGCCGAGCCCGATGAGCAGGAACGAGAAGGCGCGGCCGAGACCGGCGGCGATACGGGTGGCCCGCGCCCGATCGCCCGTCAGCTTCCAGGCGACGGCCCGCGCGATGCGCCCCCCGTCGAGCGGCAGCCCGGGCAGCAGGTTGAAGACCAGGAGTAGGGCGTTGATCTGGGCGAGGTAGCCGAGCACCACGGCACTGGCCCCGGTTGAGTCGATGGCCTCGGGCTCGAGCGCGAGGGCGGCGCGGAAACCGTCGGTCCCGGCGAGCGCGACTCCTGCGCCGACGGTCGCCATGACCACGAGCAGCGTCACCAGCGGGCCGGCCGCGGCGATGCGGAAGTCGACGCCCGCCGAGCGCGCGTCGCTGCGCATGCGCGCGACCCCCCCGAAGAGCCACAGGTCGATTCCGGCGATCGAGATCCCGTTGCGCCGCGCCACCACGGCATGGCCGAGCTCGTGCACCACGACCGAGGCGAAGAACAGCAGCGCGGTGAGCACGGCCAGGGCGAAGGGGAGGACGTCGCCCGCGGTCGGTAGGGCGCGGGCCAACGTGCCCGAGAGGATCCAGATGATCAGGAAGAGGACGAGGAACCAGCTCGGGTCGACTCCGACGCGTACGCCGAGGACGTTGGCGAGCTTGATCGAGCGACCACCGGGCATCGAAACCATCGTCGCAGACGCGCGCGAGCGCGTAGGCGGGCGGTACGCGAACGCCCACGCCGGGGATAATGCCCCAGCGTGCGCCCCTCTGGGCGGCCCCGAATGTGAATCGAGAGGAGCGACGTGGCGTATCAGGTGACCTTCATCCGCGGCGACGGCACCGGCCCGGAGATCTCCGAGGCGGTGCGGCGCGTCCTCGAGGCCACCGGCGTCGACTTCGAGTGGGACTGGCAGGAGGCGGGCGCCGACGTCTACGAGGAGGAGGGCAACCCGCTGCCCGACCGCGTGGTCGACTCGATTAGGGAGCGCGGCCTGGCGATCAAGGGACCCGTCACCACGCCCGTCGGGTCCGGCTTTCGCTCCATCAACGTCGCTTTGCGCAAGGAGCTCGATCTCTACGCCTGCCTGCGCCCCTGCAAGGCCTACGAAGGGGTGCGCACCCGCTTCCCGGACACCGACTTAGTCGTCGTCCGCGAGAACCACGAGGACCTGTACGCCGGGGTGGAGTTCGAGCGCGGTGATCCTGACACCGAGAAGCTGCGCCAGTTCATCAAGGACACCGAGGGCACCGAGCTGCGTGAGGACATCGGCGTCACCATCAAGGCGATCTCCGAGTACGGCACCAGGCGGATCGTCGAGGCGGCCTTCGAGTACGCCCGCGCCTACGGCCGGTCGAAGGTGACCGCAGCCCACAAGGCCAACATCATGAAGTACTCCGACGGCCTGTTTCTCGAGGTGGCGCGCGCGGTGGCGGAGGAGTACGACGACATCGAGTTCGAGGACCGCATCATCGACAACCTGTGCAACCAGCTCGTCTCGCGACCGGAGGAGTACGACGTCGTGGTCCTACCGAACCTCTACGGAGACATCGTCTCGGACCTCGGTGCCGGCTTGATCGGCGGCCTCGGGGTGGCGCCGGGCGCAAACGTGGGTGAGGATTACGCTGTGTTCGAAGCCGTGCACGGCTCGGCGCCCAAGTACAGGGGTCAGAACAAGGTGAATCCGATGGCGCTCCTGCTCTCAGGAGTGATGCTCCTGCGCCACATCGAGGAGACCGACGCCGCCCAGCGCATGGAGGAGGCCATCGCCGAGGTCATCAAGGAGGGCGCCTCGGTGACCTACGACATGAAGCCGAGCCGCGACGATCCGAGTGCGGTCGGCACCTCCGACGTCGCCGACGCGGTGATCGCGAAGATGGAAGAGCGGGTGGCGGCCTGATCGGTCGCGCCCGTCACCGGGGCGCGACCCGCGCGATCAGCCGTGAGGGGCCCTTCGGCCCAGGGAGCTCAGCGCGCGAAGAAGCCGCGCCCCTCCTTCTCGACCGCGCCCTGGCTCTGGAGGTCGGCCATGATCCGGTAGAGATAGTTGCGCTGCTTCATTCCGAGCCGGTCGGCGATCTCGGCCACGGTGATGCCGGGGTTCTGGCGCACGAGCTCGAGGGTCTCTCCGGAGCGCCCACCGGCGCGCTGACGCCGGCGCCGGCGCCCGTTGGCCGGTGCCGCCCGCCGTCCGCTTCCGGCCGCCGTGCGAGCGCTTGTCCCGCCGCTGCGCGGGCCTCTCGCCCGGCCACTCGGGGCCGGTTGCCCGTCGAGCCCCTCGAGCGCGGCCTTGGCCCGCTCGAGCCGGTTGTACTCCTCCTGGAGCGGGCGCAGCTCTTCGAGCCGTCGCTCGATCTCCGCCCTGGTATCGGTCAAGAAGTCAGCCATACGTGTCCTCCCTTATGAAAGGTAAAGGTCAAGTCAATGCGTCGTACCAAGGTTACTGTAGTAGGCGCGGGCAACGTCGGCGCTTCTTGCGCCCAGAGGATCGCCGAGCGCGACTACGCGGATGTGGTCCTCGTGGACATCGTCGAGGGACTGCCTCAGGGCAAGGCGCTCGACATGAACCAGTCCGGGCCGGTGGTCGGGTACGAGCCGAACCTCATCGGTACCAATACCTACGAGGACACGTCGGGTTCGGACATCTTCATCATCACCTCGGGGCTCGCTCGCCAGCCCGGCATGAGTCGTGACGATCTGCTCCAGAAGAACAAGCAGATCGTCACCGGCGTCGCCCGCGAGGTGGCCGACCGCTCCCCCGACGCCATCCTCATCGTGGTCACAAACCCGCTCGACGCGATGTGCCACGTCGCTTCGGACGCGACCAAGTTTCCCCGCCAGCGAGTGGTCGGCATGGCCGGGATCCTCGACTCGGCACGGTTTCGCACCTTCCTCTCCTGGGAGCTCGGAGTGTCGGCCAAGGATGTCAACGGCTTCGTCCTCGGTGGGCACGGCGACACCATGGTCCCGTGCGTCAGCTACACCACGGTGGCCGGCGTGCCGGTCGAGCAGCGCATCTCCGCCGACCGGCTCGAGGAGATCGTCCAGCGCACGCGCGACGGCGGCGCCGAGATCGTCAAGCTGCTCGAGAAGGGCTCGGCCTACTACGCCCCCTCAGCCGCGGTCGCCGAGATGGTCGACGCGATCGTCCTCGACCAGAAGCGGATCCTGCCCTGCGCAGCGCTTTGTCAGGGCGAGTACGGCATCGAGGGGCTGTTCGTCGGCGTGCCGATCCGGCTCGGCGCCGAGGGCATCGAGGAGATCGTCGAGATCGAGCTGAACGCCCGCGAGCGCGAGGAGCTAGGGAAGTCGGCCGACACGGTGCGGGAGCTCGTCGGCACGTTGGCTGAGATCTAAAAGTTCGCCCGGCTGGGGCGCGAGGCCAGCGGAGGGCCCGCGGTCAGCCCTCGAGCTGCTTCTTGAGCCGGTCCAGCGAGCGCTCGACCTCCCGGCTCGCCGCGGCCGCCACCGCGCGTCCCGCGATCCGGCCGGCGGCTCCTCCGGGGAGCTGGTACTCGTTGAGGTAGGAGAAACGGGTCGTCCCCCCGCGGTCCTCGATGGCGTACACGACGCGGGCCTTCGTCCATGCGGGCCCCCTGCCCTCCCAGACCACCCTCGAGGGTCGGTCGTCCTGGGTCACCTTCCAGTTGACGGTGAAGCGCTGGCCGGCGACCTTGAGCTTCTGGACCATCTCGGAGCCCTGCTCGAGCCGGTCGGGCGCCGTCTGGAACCCCGCGTGGATGGTCACCCACTCGCCCAAGCGGTCGGGGTCCATGAGCAGCCTGTACACCTCGTCGGGTTCGACGGCGAGGTCGACCTGGCGTTCGATCTTCACCGCGCCGCGAGCTCCTCGGTGCGCTCCCAATCCGCCAGCGCCCGCTCGACGGCCCGGCCGAAGCCGAGCGGGCGCAGGCCGTAGATCGCCGCCGCCGCGTCGTCGCGGGGAAGGAGATCGTGCTCGAGGCTCTCCATCAGGGGGCGCACGAGCCCGCGCGGCTGGTCGGTCACGGCGGCGACCAGGGCGCTCGCCGCCGGGGTCTGGTTGATTTTGAGCGGGAGCGGCAGGCGCCCGACTCCGAGCAGGTCCGCGATTCGCTCGATCATCTGGCCGTAGCTCACCGCATCCGGCCCCGCGATGTCGAGCGACCGCCCCTCGGTGTCGGGTCGCTCGGGCGTCAGGGCGAGGTACTCGACGGCGTCGCGCTCGGCGATCGGTCGCGTGCGGTGTACCCGCCAGGCGGGAAAGGGGAGGATCCGCAGGCGCTCGACGAGCCGAACGAGGATCCGGAACGACGACGACTCGGCGCCGATCAGGATCGAGGCCCGCAGCGCGGTCGAGCGCGGCAGTCCGTCGAGCAGGATCTGCTCGACCTCGAGCCGGGAGCGCAGATGGACCGACCTGGGGCCGCCGGCGGGCACGAGCCCGCCGAGATAGACGGCGCGCTCGAGGCCGGCGGCGCGGGCGGCGCGGGTGAAGTTGCGCGCCGCCCGGCGGTCGCGGCTCGCGAAGTCGTCGGTATCCGCCCCCATGGAGTGCACGAGGTAGTAGGCCGTCGAGCAGCCCTGGAGCGCGTCCTCGAGGCCTTCACCCGAGACGAGATCGCCCTGTGCGGGCTCGACGCCGGGCCGCTCCTCGACGCGCGTCGGGTCGCGGGCCAGGGCACGTACGGGCCGACCGGCGCGGCTCAGCCGCTCGATCAGGTGCCGGCCGACGTAGCCGGTCGCTCCGGTGACAAGCTCCATGGTCATCGTCTACCAGTCCGCACAGGACTACGAGCCGCGATCCGGGTGAGACCACGCGGCCGCCCGGTTCCATTCACGGGCCGCGAAAACTCGCTCCGTGCGACCAGGCGGTGAACGCTTGCTCGATTTGGCTGCAAAGAGCAGGAAAAGCGAAAGCCCGCGATTTGCGAAGACCCGGCCTGCACGAGGGGGCGAGATCGGCGAGCATGCGCGCGGTCGCCGAGAGTGGCGGCCCCGAGATGGCGGGGGTCGTCGCAGGACGACGCGCTGGCAACGAGCGAAGCGGGAGGAACCAAGCGGATGGTGAAGGGAAAGCGCGTGACGTGCGAGGACTGCTACTTCAAGCAGAACATGCTCTGTGCCCTCGAGCTGAGCGCTCCATGCGTGACCTTCCGATCGGCCGAGCAGGGCCTGCGGCCCGAGCGCCAGCTCTCGTTCGTCTTTCGCACCCAGCGCACCCGCACCGCGTACGCGTTTCCGCAGCCGCCGGTCGCGGCCCGCTGAAGCCGGGACGCCCGCGCCGGCGTCGCGCGGCCGCCGGGCC
>JACCUC010000120.1 GCA_013812065.1 Thermoleophilaceae bacterium
GGGTCCGGGAGCGCCCTCGAAAGCGGCCGCCGAGCTCGTCGGTCGCCCGCTCGTCGCCTACCCGCTTGCCGCCCTGGCCGAGGTGTGCGCTCGCCTCGCCGTGATCTGCAAGCGCGCGACCGTACTGCCGGCGATCGGCGCGGCCGAGCGGTGGGAGGAGCCGGACGAGCCGCGCCATCCGCTCACCGGAATCGTCCATGCGCTCGAGCGGGCCAAGGCGCCCGTGCTCGTCTGTGCGGGCGATATGCCCTTCGTCACGCCCCGTGTCCTGCGCGCGCTTCTGGACTCCCCGGCGGACCCGCCTGCGGCCGTCGCCGCAACCGATCGCGGGCTCGAGCCGCTGCTCGCCCTGTACCGCCCCGCGGCGCTGCCCTGGCTGCACGACGCGCCGCCGGGTGAGGCCCTGAAGGCGACGGTGGCCGAGCTCGATCCTGTGCTCGTCCCGGTGGCCGAGCGCCTGGCCCGCAGCGTCAACACGCCGGCCGACCTGGCCGGCGCCGAGGCCGAGCTGCGCGCTCGTCCCACCGCCGGGGGCGAGACCTAGCCCCGGTCGCGGGGCGGCGGCGCCGCGCGGAGCATCACCGCGACGCCGAGGTTGGCCGCCCCGACGGCGAAGGCCAGCCCGCTGACGATCACGAACACCCCCAGCGGGATCGCGAGCATGACCGCGAGGCTCAAGTCGGGGAGACCGCCGGGGGGCGATGGGAGAAGCGGACCACTTCCGCGGACACTACCGGGCCCCGCGGGCCGCGCTCTCGAGCGCGGCCACGAGCGCAGGTATCTCGAGCGCCGGGTCGAGCTCGGCGAGCATCCGCTCCGCCGCTCGTCTTCCGCCGAGCCCCCGCAGCCCCCGCTCGCCGTGCTCGGCGGCGAACTCCGAGAGTGCCGCCAGGCGGCGTGCGAGGATGCGGCTCGAGTGGACGTCGAGCCCGGCACGGTGGGCGTCGATCCCCGCGAGGAGCTCGTCGATGCCCTGTGCGGGCGAGAGCGAGGAGATGGCCAGCACGGGGGTCTGCGCCGCGCCCAGCGAGCGCAGCGCTCCCTCGAGCTCGCGACGGGCGCGCCGAGCCACGTCGCCGAGGTCCGACTTGGTGACGACGAGCAGGTCGGGCACCTCCATGATTCCCGCCTTGAGGAACTGGAGCGTGTCGCCCGAGCCCGGCTGGACCACTACGGCGACCGTGTCGCACAGCTCCTCGACCTCGGTCTCCGACTGGCCGACGCCGACGGTCTCGACGACCACGACGTCGAAGGCGGAGGCGAGCGCCTGGGCCGCGGTGCGCGTGGGCGCGGCGAGGCCCCCGAGTCGTCCGGCCGCGGCCGTCGAGCGGATGAGGACGCCGTCGTCTGCGGGGTCGTGGTCGATGCGGGCTCGGTCGCCCAGCAGCGAGCCTCCCGAGCGCTTCGAGGAGGGGTCGACGGCGAGCACCGCGACCGTGCGCCCTCTGGCGCGCCAGACCGAGACGAGCTCCGAGAGCAGCGACGACTTGCCGGCGCCGGGAGGCCCGGTCACCCCCACGAGGTGAGCGGGCGCTTCGCCTCCGAGCGCGGCGGGAGATACCTCCGCGAGGAGCGCCGCGGCAGCCTCCCGCCCCGCCAGAGAGCGGTCCTCGATCAGGTTGAGCGCCGGAGGGGCCGCGAACCGGTCGCGCTCTCGCAGCCGCCGGCCGAGCGCGGCGCCCCGACCCTCTGCTGTTTCTCCGCTGCCGACGCTCAAGCCGGCGTGTCCGACCTCACTGACGAGGGGCTCCCTGAGCGAGCGAAGCGAGCGTACCCGAGGCAGGGAGGTCGCTCGCCCCGGCCCGCGCCGCCACCAGCTCCACGATCTCGCCCATGATCCGCGTGATCTCGAAGTCCTTCGGCGTGTAGACCCGCGCCACGCCGGCCGCGAGCAGCTCGCGCGCGTCGGACTCGGGGATGATCCCGCCGACCACCACCGGCACCAGCGGCGCGCCGCTCCCGTTTTCGGTTCCGCTCGCCTCGCGCAACGAGCGCAACACCTCGGGGATCAGCTCGCGGTGCGAGCCCGAGAGGATCGAGAGCCCGACGACGTGGACGCCCTCCTGGACCGCCGCCTGGGCGATCCTCTGGGGGGTCAGCCGGATGCCCTCGTAGACCACGTCCATGCCGGCGTCGCGGGCCCGCACGGCGATCTGCTCGGCGCCGTTCGAATGCCCGTCGAGGCCGGGCTTGCCGACGAGGATCTTGAGCCGGCGCCCGAGCGTCTCGGACACCTCCTCGACGCGCTCGCGCAAGGCCGTCAGCGAATCGTCCTCGGAGGTGGCCGCCGCATCGGAGACCCCGGTCGGCGCGCGGTAGGCGCCGAAGGCGTCGCGCAGTGCGCCCGCCCACTCGCCGGTCGTGACCCCGACGTGCGCGCAGGCGCTTGTCGCGGGCATCAGGTTCGTGCTCTCCTCGCGGGCGGCCGAGCGCAGGTCATCGAGAGCGGTCGCGACCGCGCCGGGGTCGCGCTCGAAGGCGCGCCACCGGCGTACGGCCTCGATCTGCCCCCGCTCGACGTCGGGGTCGACGCGCATGATCCCGCCGTCCTCGCCCTCCTCGAGGGGCGAGGGCTCAGCGCCGGTGAACACGTTCTGCCCGACCACCTTGAGCTCTCCCCGCTCGATGCGCCCGACGCGCTCGCGGTGGGACTCGACGAGCTGGGTCTTCATGTAGGGAACGGCCTCGACCGCGCCGCCGTGCTCGGCGACGATCGCCATCTCGGCCCTGATGCCCGCGACGAGCTCCTCGACCAGCCCGTCCATGACCGCCGAGCCCCCGAAGATGTCCGGGTACTCGAGCAGGTCGGTCTCGAGGGCGAGGATCTGCTGGATGCGCAGCGACCACTGCTGGTCCCACGGGCGCGGCAGTCCCAGGGCCTCGTTCCAGGCCGGCAGCTGAATCGCCCGGGCGCGCGCGTCGCGGCCGAGGGTCACCGCGAGCGCCTCGAGCACGATGCGGATCACGTTGTTCTCCGGCTGGGCCTCGGTGAGCCCGAGCGAGTTCACCTGGACGCCGTAGCGCAGGCGCAGGTACCGCTCGTCGGTGACCCCGTAGCGCTCGCGGCCGAGCTCCTCCCAGAGCTCTGCGAGGGCGCGCAGCTTGGCGTGCTCCTCCAGGAAGCGGATGCCGGCGTTGACGAAGAACGAGATGCGTCCGAAGACCCGGGGGAACGTGTCGGGATCGACGCGCTCGCGGACGGCGTCGAGCACGGCCTGGGCCGTGGACATCGCGTAGGCGATCTCCTGGACCGGCGTTGCCCCCGCTTCCTGAAGGTGGTAGGAGCAGATGTTGATTGGGTTCCACTTCGGCACCTCGTCGACCGTGAAGGCGATCGTGTCGGCGATCAGCCGCATCGACGGGCCGGGCGGGAAGGCGTAGGTCCCGCGCGAGAGGAACTCCTTGACGATGTCGTTCTGGGTCGTGCCCTGGAGGACGCGGCGATCGACGCCGTTCTCCTCGGCGGTCACGAGGTAGAGGGCAAGCAGCCAGGCCGCGGTGGCGTTGATCGTCATCGACGTGTTCATCTCGTCGAGCGGGATGCCGTCGAGGAGGTGGTGCATGTCGCCCTTGTGGGCTATCGAGACGCCCGTCTTTCCGACCTCGCCCCTCGACAGCTCGTGGTCGGGGTCGTAGCCGGTCTGCGTCGGCAGGTCGAAGGCGATCGACAGGCCGGTCTGGCCCTTGGCGAGGTTGCGGCGGTAGAGCGCGTTCGAGTCGCGCGCGGTCGAGTGGCCGGCGTAGGTGCGCATGACCCACGGGCGGTCGGGCTCGGGCAGTCGGTGTGGAGGGGTCTCGCCCACGCCGTGATTGTAAGGTCCGAGGTGATGAGCCGGGCCATCGACGTCATGCACATGGGCCGCGACCGGGTGATCTGCGCTCACGAGATCGACGGCCTGATCGTCGACCCGGGGCCGACCACGGGACTGGACACCCTGCTCGAGGGACTCGGCGGGGTCGAGCCGCGGGCGCTCCTGCTCACCCACATCCACCTCGACCACGCGGGTGGGTCGGGCAAGCTCGTCGAGCGCTTTCCCGAGCTGACGGTGTACGTTCATGAGCGGGGCGCGCCGCACCTCGTAGACCCCGAGCAGCTCCTCGGCAGCGCCCGCCAGCTCTACGGGGAGGACATGGACAGGCTGTGGGGTGAGGTCGTGCCGGTGCCCGAGCGAAACGTCCGCGCCCTCGCCGGAGGTGAGACCATCGAGGGCGACCTCCGCGTCGAGTACACGCCGGGGCACGCCTCGCACCACGTCACCTACCTCTCACAGAGCACCGGGGAAGCCTTCGTCGGCGACGTCGCCGGCGTGCGCATCCCGCCGGTCGATCATGTGCTGCCTCCCACGCCACCGCCCGACATCGACCTCGAGGCGTGGGAGAAGTCGCTGCGGACCCTGGAGCGGCTCGGGCCGCGGGCGCTGTGCCTCACACACTTCGGGCGGGTCGAGGACGTTGAGGGGCACATCGCGCGCGTGCGCGAGGGCCTCGCGCGCCAGGGCGAGCGCAGCCGGGCCCACGGGGAGGAGGCGTTCGTCCAGGCCGTCGAGGCCGATATCCGCGCAGCGGCCGGCGGGGACGAGGAGATGGCCGAGCGCTTCCGCCAAGCGGCCCCACCGAATCAGCTCTACCTCGGCCTCGAACGCTACTGGCGCAAGCGGGCCGAGGAGGAGGGGGCGGCCGTCGGGGAGGGCCAGGGTCTGAGGGCGCCCGCGACGCGACCATGACCATCGTCGAGACGGAGACGGGCGAGCGCTCCGAGACCGCCGGCCCCGACGCCGGCCTCGGCGGCAACTGGCGTGTGATCGTTCTCAACGACAACCACAACACCTTCGACGGCGTCGCCACGGCGCTTTCGCGCACGCTGCCCGGCGTCTCGCTCGACGAGGGGCACCAGCTCGCCGGCAGGATCCACAACACCGGCCAGGCGATCGTCTGGACCGGTCCGAGGGAGACCGCGGAGCACTACTGGGAGCAGCTCAGCGAAGCGGGCCTGACCATGGCGCCGCTCGAGCGGGAGTAGACCGGAGTCGTCACCGGGACGTGGCGGAGCCTTCGCTCCAGCCGTCGACGTCGCGCGGCGGTCGCCCGGTCAGGATCCCTGCGCCGGTCCGGTCGCCCACTCCGCCACCGGCACCAGCGCCCGCGAGCCGAACCCGATCAGCCGCTGCCACTCCGGAATGATCGGCACCTGGAAGAGGCCGCTCGCCCGCTCGCGCGCCGCCACGACCTCGTCTGAGTACCAGTAGCGCTCCCAGTCGAGCTTCGTGTCGAATCCGAACGCGAGTTGGGTGAAGCGAGCCCGCTCCTCCTGATCGCGGTAGAAGGCGTAGGCCGTGGCCCCGTAGTCGAGTGCGGCCTCGGCCACCGGCGCCCACGCCTCCTCGAAGCGGTCGCCGCGCCAGGGGGTGGCGAACCAGGTCACGAGCACGAGGTTGTCGCCAAGCTGTCCGATCATCCACCCACCTCCGCTCGAATCGCCCCGGGTCCCTCCGCGGTCCTGCCGAGCCCCTCGGACTCGGCCCCGACCAGGACCGAGATCTTGCCGAGGTGCTGGTTCTCGCGCATGAGCTGGTGCGCCTCGGCCACCTGATCGAAGCCCATGGTCCGCCACAGGACCGGGCGGACGAGCCCCTGCTCGATCAGCTCGTTGGCCTTGGTGGCCTCCCAGGCGTTGGCGAAGTGCGAGCCGATGATCTGCTTCTGGCGCATCCACAGGTAGCGCACGTCGAAATCGAGGTTGAAGCCCGAGGTGGCGCCGCAGATGACCACCTTGCCGAAGGGCTTCACACACAGGACCGACGTCGGGAAGGTCGCCTGGCCGACGTGCTCGAAGACGACGTCGGGCGGCCCCCCGAGTGCCTCGGCGACCGCCTTCGAGAACCGCCGCGACTCCTTGAACCGCGCCTTCTCCTCGTCGGCCGACTCGCCGCCGCGGCGCATCATGCCGGCGTACTCGTTGCGGTCGATCGCCTCGACGGCCCCGAGCTGCTTGACGAGGTTGGCCTTCTGCGCGGAGGACACGACGCCGACCGCCTCCGCTCCCGCCCCCCGGCACAGCTGGGTGGCGAACACTCCCAGGCCTCCGGCCGCGCCCCAGATCAGCACGCGGTGGCCGGCCTGGAGCTTGCACTGGTCGATCAGCATGCGATAGGCGGTGAAGTACGTGAGCCCGTAGGAGGCCGCTTCGTCCCATGTCAGGTTCTGAGGCTTGCGGATGAGCTGCTGGGACTGGACCTTGGTGAACTGCGCGAACGAGCCCCACGAGGTCTCATAGCCCCAGATCTTCTGCGACGGAGCGGCGAGCGGGTCGAGTCCGTGAACCTCGACGTCCTCGTAGGAGGCCTGGTTGCAGTGGACCACGACCTCGTCGCCCGCCTGCCACTTGGTCACGCCCTCGCCGCACTTCCAGACCACGCCCGAGGCGTCGGAGCCGCCGATGTGGTGGTCCTCCTCGGGGTGGTAGCGAAAGACCGACACCGGCTCGCCGAGCGCGGCCCACACGTTGTTGAAGTTCACTCCGGCGGCCATCACCCGCACGACCACCTCGAAGGCGCCCGGCTCGGGGACCCCGATCTCCTCGAGCTGGAAGGCGTCGCGCGGCTCGCCCTCGCGCTCCTGGCGGATCACCCAGGCCGACATGGCCTCGGGCAGCGTCCCGGGCTCGGTGCCCACCTCGGTGACTCGGGTCAGGTCGACTTGGGCCATGCTCTCTCTTCTGAGTCCTCGGCGGTTCGGCCGTTCGGGAGGCCGGGGATCGTATCGACCGTCACCGAGCGGCCTGAGCCTCGAGCGCCCCGGGAGGTCCCAGCGAACCCTACGGCCCCAGTACGTCGTCCGCGCCGGTCGGGCGCCGCTGACTGACGACCAGCCGGGCAGGCTCGATCTGCTCGGAGGGATTCACCGCGCGATCGGAGCCGGCCCGGACGGCGTAGGAGCCCTGCGTGAGCCTGGTCGTGATCGTGGCCGTGTCCTGGGGATTGATCGGCCCGACCTGCTCGCGCGTGCGCATGCCCTCGAGGATGACCGTGTGCGAGTCCTCGTCCTGGTTCGCCACGATCAGGACGATCATTCCCCCGCCGATCCGGCTCGGCGACACGGTCACCTTCTGGGAGGTGATCACGCCGGTGACCTGGATGACGACCGGGGGTCGCGGCGGGTCGCGGTCGAAGTCGCTCTGCCCGCAGCCGCCGAGCATCGAGACGACTCCCACTCCGGTAACGAAGGCTGTGCGCCGGATCCGCCGGCTCTCCACCGCACAGCTCATCCTCGCCGCCGACCCTATCCGAACCATACGGACCCACGGGAGGCCACCAGGCGATCGAGCTCACGCTGGATACGCCCCCGTACGGTCTCGGCCAGCGACTGTACGAGCTCGAGGTCGTCGGCGTCCTCGGCCGCGTAGCCGTCGAGCGAGATCGGCTCGAGGAAGCGAAGCTTGAACTTCGCCGGCAGGTACATGAGCCCGGCTGCGAGCCCGAAGTGGGGGAAGGCGTGGTTGACCGGGAAGTAGATGAGCCCGCTCAGCCTCTGGAGCAGGCGAAGGTGGGCGAAGATCGGCATCGCCTCCTCGGCGCCCACCACGGCGACCGGCACGATCGGCACCTGGGCGCGCATCGCGGTTTTGATGAAGCCCCCGCGGCCGAAGCGCCTCAGCCTGTAGCGCTGCCAGTACAGCTTGCCCGAGCCCTTGGCTCCCTCGGGGAAGACGAGTGCGAGGCGGCGCTCATCGCCGAGCAGGCGCTGGGCGTTGGCCGGGTGCGCCGCGACGAGGCCGATCTTGTTGGTCAGCATGCCGACGCCGGGGTAGCCCTTGAACCAGTGCTCGCCGAGCATGTACAGCGGGCGCGGCGCCGAATGCTCGTTGCGGATCGCCTGCATGATCATCGGCGCGTCGGGGGGGAGCGCGCCCGAGTGGTTGGCGACGAGCAGCGCGCCACCTTCCGCGGGGACGTGCTCGACTCCCTCCTGCTCGACCCGGAACCAGTACCGGTAGTAGAAGTTGAGCAGCGGCTCGATGAGCGCGAACGTGCGCTCTGACCGCCCCCAGTCGTCGAGCTCGCGGCCCGGGTCGGGGGCGGGGATGAGCTCGCGCAGCGCGCGCGGATCGGGGGCCGGGATGGCGCGTCCGCCGACGTGGCCGCGGGGACCGACGGTGGGAAACGCGAGCACGTCGGCGCGGGGGTCGTAGCCCGCGGGGCGGGGGCGTGGCTCCTCCGCACCGGCCCCGGCCGCGAGGGGACCGCCCAGCAGCGGGCTCTCCTGACTCAGACGCCCGCGCGCGCGGGCGGTTTCGTGGGCGCTGGCGCGCCGGCGGGATGCTCGTGCGGTTTCGTCGGTCGATGAGGACAAGGTTGCGCTCCGCCGCGCCCCTGCCACGGCGCGCGGGGCGCCGAAGTAAATCGCATCGAGCGGGCGCCGCGGGCGTCGCGGCTCGGCTCAACCGTCGGCGAAGGGCAGCTCGACGACCTCGGCGGGCGCCGCCCCCGCTCCGACCGAGACGGTCTCGCCCGGCGCGGCCTCGCGGCGTAGGAGCGCGAGCGCGATCGGTCCATGCCTTGGAGACACGCACGCCGATCCGATGTTCCCGACAGTTCGCTCGCCCAGGTGCACCGGGTCGCCGTTGGCGGCGGGCTCAGCCAGGCGAAGCCCGCGCAGGTGGCGGTTGGGCCTGCCCTTGTAGTGCAGGCGCGCGACCGTCTCCTGGCCGACGTAGCAGCCCTTGGTGAAGCTCACCGCGCGCTCGTTGAGCCCGGCCTCCTGGGGGATGGTGTCGGCGTCTACGTCGAGTCCGTAGCGCGGACGTCCGGACTCGATGCGCCGGCATTCGGCGGCGGCCTCCGATGCCTCTTCGGTGCCGAGCGCGCCGCGGACGGCGGCGGCGTCCTCGGCGTGGCAGATGACATCGACGCCGAGGTCGGTGGCCACGTAGAGGCCGTGCCTCCCTGCGACCATGGCGTGCTCTCGGGGCGGCGGCTCGACCTCGAGCCCCACGCGTGCGGCGGGACCGACCAGCGAGAGGATGGCTCGCTCGCCGCTGACGTCGGTGTGGTGCACGTCGCGGCCGATCGAGTACATCTGGACCGTGCGCGAGAGCGGGGCGAGCACCGCCGGCTCGGTGTCGATCCAGATCCAGTCCTCACCGCGCAGGACCCGCAGGTCGCCGCGCATCTTGCCCTTGTGGGTGAGAAAGGCCGCGTAGCAGCCCTCGCCGGGCTCGAGCGCCTCGATGTCATTGGTCAGCTGGCCCTGGAGGAACTCGGCGGCCTCGCCGCCCGTGAGCAGGAGCTTGCCCCGCGCCGACCGGTCGACGAGCCCGGCGCGCTCGGTGACGAGCTCGTAGTCGCTCGCGACGATCATCGCTTCGAGTGTAGTCTCGGCCCGTGGCGCTCGCTCCCGACTTCCAGCGCATCATCGACTCGCTGCCGCCCGACTGGACGCAGCTCGAGCTCGACCTGCGCATCTTCGACGAGGATCGCTACGTCGAGGCGGCGACGATCATCGTCCAGGTCAACCCGCAGCCCTACTCGCGCCACGACTGGCACTGGCGGCTGCGGGTGGCCAACGAGTTCGGCCACGCCGCCGCCGCCGAGACCGTGCACGGCACGCTCGCCGTCATGGACAAGCTCGGGATCGAGGGCGAGCTCGCCGTGCGCGAGGCCCGCTCGGGCCGCGTCGAGGTGGCGCAGACCTGGGGGCGGCCCGAGTCGGTGCGCCAGGAGTTCTACCGCCGCCGCGCGCAGTAGCAGGCCGCCGTGCCCCGCGTCGCGCTGCTCTGTCCGGACCTCTTGTTCGGTTCGAAGGTCGAGGGCGGCCTGGGGGCCGCGGGTCACTCGGTGGAGCGCTTCGAGAGCGACGAGGCGGCACGGGCGGCGGTCGCCGGAGGCGTCGACGTGCTCGTGGTCGACCTGGGCGCCGAGGGCGTCGACGGCCCCGCGCTGGTCGAGTCGCTGCACGGGTCGGGAGAGCTGCGGGGCGCCGCCACGCTGGGGTTCTATCCGCACGTCGAGGTCGAGACCCGGCGGCGGGCGGAGGCGGCGGGCTTCGACCTGGTCGTGCCGCGCTCGCGGATGGCGCGCGAGATGGGGGTGCTCGTCGAGCGGCTGGCCGCGGCGGCGGCGCGGCGGTGAGGGCCGCACCGAATCTCCTCGAGGTCGGCGATGAGCCTACGCATCTCCGGCGAGTCAAGGATCGCGGCGAGCTCGAAAGCTGCCGCTGTTGGTACCGTCTTCGTGGCCAAGGAGCCCAATCTCCTGGTCCAGCCCCCCGGGCGGTTCCAGCAGCGGGGGTCTACTTTTTCTGAGCATCACCGATGAGCACCGAGAGCTTCAGAGAGACAGCCGCGGCCCTATTTAAGGCCCGCTTCCCCTTTCTGGCCGTGCGCACATGGGAGGAAGACCGAGCGGTCGAAGAACTCGCGTCGGTCGCGCGTGACGAGCGACTAATCAGGACGCCCCGCAGGGTCTCCGCCTGGAGCATGACCTCAGGCATGACCGACCTCGGCGGCGGCGCGAAGAGCGACGCGAAGACGGCGCTGAAGGCGCTGGAGATCGTGGAGAAGGCGGACGATCCCTCGCTCTTCATCCTCAAGGACCTCCACGTCTTCTTCGGCCAACACCGCCCGCCGGAAGCCACGCAGGTGATCCGCAAGATCAGGGATCTGGTGCCGGTGCTCAAGCGCTCGCCGCAGCCCAAGAACGTCGTCCTGGTTTCCCCCACCGCCACCCTTCCGCACGAGCTTGAGAAGGACGTCACCATCCTCGACTTCGACCTACCCGGCGAAGAGGAGATCCGGAGCGTCCTGCGAGAGATGATCGACGTGAACCGCGCGAGCGGACGCATCGTCATCGACCTTCAGCCCGAAGACGAGAAACGGCTGACCACAGCTGCGTTGGGGCTGACTCTCCAAGAGGCCGAGAACGCCTTCGCGCGAGCGATGGTCGAGGACGGCCGTCTCGACGTCAGCGATGTCGACGTCATCCTCGAGGAGAAGCGCCAGGTCATCAAGAAGACGCAGATCCTCGAGTTCATGCAGAGCGACGTGAGCTTCGACGAGGTGGGTGGCCTTCAGAACCTCAAGCGTTGGCTGAGGATGTCCCGTCCGCCGTGGAACTTCGTGGCGGCGATCCTCGGTGAATTATCTCAGACGGGTGTAGCGGCGACCTCCGGCGCCAAGTCCGGGGAGGCGGTGATCGCGGGCTCTCGGACGACCTCGCGCTCGACCGCGAGGGCGAGCTTGGCGAGGTCGCGATAGCCGATGATCCGCCGGAACTGTCGCTCGGCCTCGAGCATCCCGGCGGC
>JACCUC010000158.1 GCA_013812065.1 Thermoleophilaceae bacterium
CCGCTTCTCCGCGCGCCTCCGGCTCGCTTCGAAGCGGCGGCATGTCTCCGACGGCGGGAACGAAACCCTGGCGGTGAATCAGCCGCTACGGACGCGAACGAAATGCTGGCGGTTGTGAGCTAGGCGCCGAGGTCAGTGCGCGACCCCTTCACCCACGCCTACGTCCTCGCGATGATCGATCCCGACGTGATCCTCGGATACCCTCTGCTCGGAGCTGCCGCCTCGCGAGCGCTTCGACGGGCTCGGAGGTAGAGGTGGCGCATTATGAAAGCGATCTTAAGTGAAGAAGTGCGTGAGCGGCCGGCTCGCTCTTGGGGGGAGCCACCCTGTATTGCCGCGTCGCCGCTGACCAAAGTTCCTGGTTGCAGTGCTCATCCAGGGGTGACGCGAATCACGGGTGGGCTCGCCGTCGCCTTCGTGGGCAGCGGCGGCTGGAAAGCGCTGGTGCCCTCGGCGGCCGGCGACGAACTTCAGACGCTCGGGGCCCTCGGATGACCGAACACGCCATCGGCGTCGACCTCGCCGATCTCTACTCGACGCCGAACGGTGGCGAGCCCGCTCGGACCCTGGCTTGGGGAGACCGGGTCGAGGTGCTCGAACGGGGAGCCGACCGCCTGAAGGTGGCGACGAGGCACTACCCGGAGGGCCCGGACGGGAGCGTCGGCTCCGAGCCCTTCACGGGCTATCTGCGCGTTCCGCGCGGCGTGCCGGCCGAGAGGATCCTCGTCCCCCCGGACGAAGCGGCGGTCCTCAAGGTCGACTTCGTCGACGTGCAGCAAGGCGACGCCTCGGTGATCGAGACGCCGGAAGGGAAGGTGATGCTCGTCGACGGCGGCGACAACCAGCTCTTTGCCCGCTACCTGGCGGCCCGCTTCCCCGGCACGAGCCCGAGCCAGCTCAAGGAGATCGATTGCATCCTCGTATCTCACGGAGACGCAGACCACTTCGCGGGTCTGACGGAGATCGCAGAATCGGAGACGAACACCGAACCGCAAAAGCGGCTCTTCATCCATCCTCGGCGCGTCTTCCACAACGGGCTCGTCAAGCGCCCTTCGAGCGTCAGGGAGGCCGACCAGCTCGGGCCGACCAAGGAATCCGGTGACGAGACCGTGATCACGGGCCTCGAGTCCGATCTCCTCGCCGTTCCCGACGACCAGATGAACAAGCCGTTCAAAGCTTGGAAACGTGCCCTCGAGCGCTTCCGTGAACGCGGACCGATCGAGTTCGAACGGCTCGCCAAAGGCGACGACAAGGCATTCTCCTTCCTGGCCGGAGAGGACCTGACGGTGCAGGTGCTCGGGCCGATCGAGAGTCACGTCGACGGGGCGGTCGGCCTGAAGTTCCTCGGAGAGCCTCCGAAGAAGCCCTTCGTCTCGCACCCCTCGCAGCGAGCTTCCGCCCGACGCGGCAGGTCGGTATCGCACACGATAAACGGGCACTCGGTGGTGATCCGCCTCGAGTTCGGATCGTGGCGGTTCCTGTTCACCGGCGACCTGAACGAGCAGGCGGCGGAAGCGCTCACCGATGCGCAGGGGCGTGACGAGGTCAGCCTGCGCTCGGAAGTCTTCAAGGTGCCCCACCACGGCTCCGCCGATTTCTCCCAGAGCTTCTTCCGAGCGGTCTCGCCGATCCTCTCGATCGTCTCGTCCGGGGACGAGAACGCTCGCAAGGAGTACATCCACCCGCGGGCCACGCTGCTCACCGCCCTCGGCCGCCACGGGCGCTCGGAGGACAGCGTCCTCTTCGTCACCGAGCTCGTGGCCTTTTTCGAGACGGTGGGCTGGGCGTACCCGACGGAGGAGCGTGGCGAGCCTCCCGACCTCGAGCGGCCCTTCTTCGGGTTCCGACGCGCCGCTTGGGGGCTGGTGAAGGTTCGCACCGATGGAGAGCGGCTCCTCGTGTTCACAAACAGCGCGAGCGCACGCCTCAAAGAGGCCTACGCCTTCGTCATGGAGGCGGGCGCGCCGGCTCCAGCGCGTGTCGTGAAGGTGTAGCGCGGCCGACGGCGCTCTCTGGCCGAGTTACGCCGCCGTACCGCTGTGCCGCGCGCCCGGCACGAATGAGTGACCGAGAAGCTGTTAGCGAGCCCGCGAGCGTAGGGACTCCTGACGGTCGCTCGACGATCGCGCCGGGAGGGTCTTGGCGAGGGAAGTCCTCGCAGCAGTATCTGCTGACCGTACGCCTCCTTCGAACCGCCGGGCGTAGCGTCGAAACCGTGCCCGGAAGGGCCGCTCCACCAGGGTGGTCGACAGCCACGCGACCGCCAGGCTCGCCGGGACGACGATGAGCGCCAACTCGCCTATCAGCGCCCGGCTGGCCTGCGGACTCAGCTCGTCCATGCTCGCCAGCGACAACCCCATGAGGGTCATTACCACGTGCATGATCAGAAGGTGGTAGAGGAAGACGCCGAAGCTGATGTCGCCGAGCCAGCGGGAGACCCGGTTGGAGAAAGGCCATTGCAGGACACGGGGGAGGAAGGCGGTGGAGACGAGCAGGACGGCGAAGGTCGCTGCGATGGTGAGGCTCAGCAGCGGACTCTCCTCGTAGCGCCTGGCGTCGCCGTGGGGGGCGACGGTATCGCCCACCATGTCCAGCTGGTACAGGAGCACGGCGCCGGCCGGGACGAGCAGCCACGCGCACGCCCGCCTCAGCTGCTGCGGGGGCAGCCGCCTTCGGGCGCCCACGTACACCGCCGCGGCGGTCATCCCGATCGCGAAGTCGTCGAGGAAGCGCGGAAGCGCGGCGGCCCAACGCGCCTCGTAGAAGCCGAACAGAAGCTGCCAGGCGACGGAGATCGAGATCGCGAGCACAAGGCCGAGGAGCGGGTGGCGCAGGTAGCGCCCCGCGACCAGCGGCAGGACCACGTAGAACGCCGCGATGGTCGACAGCGACCACCAGAGGAGGTTGCTGCCCAGTCCCACGGACTCCCAGGAGAACGGAACCTGCAGGAACAAGAGGTGAGCCACCACCGCCGCTACGTCGTGGCGGGTGGCGGGACGGGTACCAGGCGGGGGTCATCGCCAGGACCGCAAGCGTGACCAGGATCGACACGTAGTAGGAGGGCACGATCTTGCCGACGCGGCGCAGCGCGTAGGACCGAACGCTTCCGAAGCTCCCGCGTGCGACCGCCGGCAGGAGCATAAAGAAGCCGCTGACCACGAACAGGAAGTCGACGCTGAAGTACATCGACAAGCGCAGCCCGACCAGGCCCTCGCGTGCCGGCACCCAGCTCGAGGCCGAGAAGATGTGGGCTATCACGATCGAGAGCACGACGAGTCCGCGGATCCCGTCGAAGGTCGCTATGTGCGGCGACGCCTGCGAAGCGATGCCTGGCCCCGTCCCGGGCGACTCTCCAGTCAACGAGGAGCCGCGTCGGCGTACGCCGTCGGTCGTCACCGGCTGGTAGAGCTCTCGCGCGCTTGGCGGCGCGCCTTGCGCCTGCGCTCGACTCCTTCGGCACAGCTCTCGGGGATCGCCCCCATACGAACGGCCAGCTCGCGGGTTGACTCGGTCACGTCGTAGTGGTCCTTCCAAGGCTTGCCGGGAGTCGTTTGAAACGACTGGCGGAAAAGACCAAGCCGCTCCGCGAACGCGTGCAGCTCATCCGCGGAGTCGGCAGTCAGATGAGCCCACCGCTGGCCGCGCGACACTACGAACGGCTCATCGACGTAGATCCTCACGCGCGTTCGCTCACTGACCATGGATCGCGTCGGTGGAGGGCGACCCCGCGTGGCCCATCGTCGAGGCTAACTCCGGCGATGGCGGCAAGCTCCGCCTTGACCGCGTCAACCTTGGAGATGTGCAGCATCACCGCGATGCTCGCAGGAATTCACCGGCATACACTCGCAAGTCAGCGAGCGGGGTCTAGAAGCGCCCTCTACCTTGCGCACGAAAAGCCTGCCTCAGCGGCTCGCGCGGTGCCCGCGCCGGAGGCTGAGCCCTACCTTCAGCCGCCTGTGGATCCGGAGGAAAGTGCTCGAGCACCCAGTTCGCGTCGAGCTCGAGCCGGCGGTAGGACGCACCCCGGACGGGGCGGTAATCCCGCGTGCGCGGATCCATCGGGAGGCTGGCCTCCACCGGGTACCAGGCGTTGTGTTCACGGACCAGGTCGTTCAGATGCTCGAACCGCCAAGCGTGAGCCAGGCGGCGCCAGCGGCGTGAGAAGCGCTCGGGGTCGTGGCTCCGAGCCTCCAGGAGCGCGCGGTACGCCGCGTCGAGGCGGCGGCGCTCGGCCTGGAACACGGTTTCGATCTCGCGGAGCCTCAGCATGTAGCGGGGCGGGGAGCTCGCACGGAGATAGGACTCGATGGTCTGCGGGCTGCTCACGGCAGCGCGCGGCGGCCGGCGAGTACCGCCTCGGCGAGGCGCCTGCGAACCAGCCGGCCGCTGCGGGGCGCTCGAGCGTCGATCGTCGGACTTGGTGGTCATCGATGCGTGAAAGCGTGTGGCCATAGCCGCACGTCGAGCGACACAGAGGGGCGCTCGAGAACGTGAGAGGCTATCGGCGGTGAGGGCGACCGGCTCGCCCACCCCGCCGCCGCTTCAGCGAAAGCCCGCGGGCCTGCGCTCGACCTCCGCCACGAGGGCTTCGACCTCGGTACCGACCCGCTGTGCCGCCCGGCTCTGCCCACGGAAGGTCGAGAAGCGCTCGCCCGTCGCGAGCAGCTCGCTGGCCGCGACGGTGTAGGTCTGCTCCGGCTCGAGCGGTCGCCCGTCGGCGAGCTCGATTCCGGTGACCCGCCGGCCCGCCGGGGCCGAACGGTCGGTCTGGTAGCTCAGGCCGCTCGCGTGCAGGCGAATCGTCTCGGCGTCCGAGAACTGCTCCTCGAGCAGGCGCTTGACGTCGGCTCCGCGCATGTGCGTGCGGACGAGCGGATGATCCGCCGGCGAGATCTCGAAGAGCTCGGCGTAGGTCAGCGGGCCGGCGGCGAGCGAGCCCCGCACCGCCACGGGATCCACAAAGGCGAGGTCGGCGCCGGCGAGCGCCCGCTGGCCGTCGGCTACGAGCCGGCCGAGGTCGCTCGTGCCGGAGTCGCCCGCGCCCCCCCGGCCGAAGTCCTGGCCGGCTCGTCCGTGGCGTTGGCCGGCGACGGCCGAGGCGCTGCGTGCGTAGGCGGCGACCAGGGCGGCGACCCCTCGATGGGGATCGACCCGATCGTGCCAGGTGCGCGGCACCTCGGCGGCCTTGGCGACCACGTCGCCGCTGGCCCGGTCGACGGTCAGCTCGATCCGATCGTAGGCCTCGCCGTAGGAGGACGCCTCGACGACGAGCTTCGTCCCGCGGCCGCTCCGGTTGCGCACGCGCGTGTCGAGCACCGAGTGGCTGTGCCCGGCGACGACCACATCGACGGCGTCGGTCATCTGCCGGGTCTCGTCGATGATCTCACCCCTCGCCGTCCCGGACCCTGCCCGCTCCGTGCCCCCGGCGTGGGCGAGCACGACGATCGCCTCGACCCCACGCCGCCGCAGTTCGCGCGCGTAGCGGTCGACGGTCGCCGAGACGTCGGTAAAGCGCTGAGCTGAGGCGTGGCGCTCGAGCAGGAAGTCGGGACTCGACTCGGTGGTGACCCCGATGAAGCCGACGCGCACGCCCGCTCGCTCGACGATCGTGTAGGGCGGCAGCACGCCGCGCCCGCGACGGTCGACGGTATTGGCGGCCAGGTACGGGAAGGCTGCGCCCGCGAAGGCGGGGTCGGAGGTGTTGACGGCGCTTCCCGCGGTATCTGGCTTTGCCGCCTCGGCGCCGTTGCGCCGGCCGCCGCGCACCAGTCGCAGGGCCTCGGCGCCGCCCTCGTCGAACTCGTGGTTGCCGAGCGTGCCGACGTCGAAGCGCATCAGGTTCATGGCCTTCACCGTCGGCTCGTCGTGGGCGCGGCTCGAGACGAGCGGGGAGGCTCCGACCATGTCGCCGGCGTGGACCCGGATCGTGCGACCCGGGCGGGAGCGCTCGGCGCGATCGAGGTGCGCGGCGAGCCAGGCGGCCCCGCCCGTCCTGACCAGCTCGCCGTCGCGCTGCTGCTCGGGCGCCGACGGCTCGAGGTGCCCATGGAGGTCGTTGACGCCGAGGAGCTGAAGAGTTACGAGGCCGGAGGCCGGGGGCCGGTCGACTCGGTCGACGCCGCCCGCGGTCGAGGCCGGCGGCTCCGGACGCGCCATCGCCGTGGTCAGCGCCACGGCCACGCAGGCGGCGCCACCGGCGAGGAGGCGCGGGCGCGCGACTCGGATCGAGAAGGGTCGTCGGCGGGTCAAAAAGGGCTCCTGACGTTCGCTCGCTTGAAAGCGGGACCGCGCTGTGTGCGCAGCTTCGGACTCGACCGAACACAGACCGACTCCGCATGGCAAACTAGGCCGCTTGCAGGGGGAACTTGTTACGAAAGCTCTTCCTCCGGGTGAAACGGCTGTGAATGGAGTGGCCCAAGACCTGGCGGCCGGTAGCCTCACCGGCGGGGGATGGCGGAGCACGAGGAGGAACTGGCCCGCGTCCGGGCGGGCTTGGCGGCGCAGAGCGCGGTCGCGCGCGTGCTGGCCGACGCCCCGACGCTGGCCGAGGCGACGCCGAGGCTACTCGCAGCCATTGGTCCGACCCTCGGCTGGGAGGTCGGCGCACTGTGGTCGGTCGATGCCCGCGACGGCCTGCTGCGCTGCCAAGCGACGTGGCGCGCGAGCCCGGGCGACGATGAATTCGAGCGGCTCAGCCTCCAGCAGGCGTACGTTGAGGGCGAGGGCCTCCCCGGTCGAGTGTGGACCAGTGGCAGGCCGCAGTGGATCGCCGATGTCCTGAGCGAGGGGAACTTCCCCCGCTGGAAGGGAGCCGCGCGCGAGGGCCTGCGGAGCTGGTTCGGCTTTCCGATCCACGATCGAGACCGGATCCTCGGGGTGATCGAGTTCTTCACCCGGGAGGTGCGGTCTCCGGACGAGGAGATCCTGGGCCTGACCGCGATGTTCGGCGACCAGATCGGCCAGTACGTCCGCCGGCGGCAGGCCGAGGACGCGACGCGCGCCAGCGAGACGCGCCAGGCGGCGATCCTCGAGTCTGCCCTCGACGCCATCATCACCATCGACGCGCAGGGACACGTCCTTGCCTTCAATCCCGCGGCAGAGCGGATGTTCGGTCGCCGACACGATGAGGCAGTCGGACGCGAGCTGGCCGAGTTGATCGTGCCGCCCTCCCTGCGTGCCGCCCATCGGGGAGCCCTCGAGCGCATCGTCGCCACCGGCGAGGCTCGGCTGCTCGGGCAGCGGCTCGAGCTGACGGGCATGCGCGCCGGCGGGGACGAGTTCCCGGTCGAGCTGACGCTCGCGCGCGTCGAGCTCGACGGCGCGCCCGCCTTCACCGGCTACGTACGCGACACCACCGAGCGCAAGCGCGCCGAGCTGCGCGCCCAGATCCTCGCGGAGACCGGAGAGGATCTCACCGCGTCGCTCGACCTCGAAACGACGCTCAGCGCTGTGGCCGGGCTGTCCGTGCCGCGGGTCGCAGACTGGTGCGTCGTCGATCTGGTCGAGGCCGGGCGTCGGCGGATCGAGCGCGTCGCGGTCGCCCACGCCGACCCGAGCAAGGAGGCACTCGCCTGGGAGCTCGAGCGGCGCTTTCGCACCGACCTCAACGCTCCTGAGGGAGTGCCAAAGGCCGTGCGCACCGGGCGCTCGGAGCTCATGCCGGAGATCTCCGACGATCTGCTCACGACCGTCGCCCGGGACGAGCACCACCTCGCCCTTCTGCGCTCCCTCGGGCTGCGCTCGGCGATGATCGTGCCCCTGCGGGCTCGCGGTGAGACGCTCGGCGCGATCTCCTTCGTCGCGGCCGAGTCGGGGCGCCGCTTCGACGAGGACGACCTCGCCTTCGCCGAGGAGCTCGCGCGGCGCGCGGCGCTCGCCATCGCCAACGCCCGGACCCACGCGGAGCGAAGCCGGATCGCGGAGACACTCCAGGCAAGCCTGATTCCACCCCGACTGCCGATGGTCCCGGGGCTCACGGTCGCCTCGCGCTTTCGTGCGGCCGGCGAGGCCTACGACGTCGGCGGCGACTTCTTCGATCTGTTCGCGGTCGGTCCCAGCGACTGGATGATCGTCATGGGCGACGTCTCCGGCAAGGGTCCCGAGGCTGCGGCGGTCACGGCGCTCGCTCGCTACACCGTCCGCGAGGCCGCCGTCCACGACGCGCGCCCGAGCGGAGTGCTCGCCCGCCTCAACGAGGCCATCCTGAGTCGTCAGGCCGAGGGTGGGGATCGTTTCTGCACCGCCCTGGTCGGCCGCCTCCGGCCGGGCGGGAGCGGTGCGCATCTCGCGCTGGCGAGCGGCGGACATCCACTGCCACTGCGACTCGACGCCGGCGGCCAGGTCGAGCCGGTCGGCACGCCGGGGCTCCTGCTCGGGTTCGACCGCGATCTCGAGCCCGAGGACGTCGAGATCGAGCTCCAGGGCGGTGATTCGCTCCTGCTGTACACCGACGGCGTCACCGAGACGCCGACGGCCGCAGGCCTGCTCGGCGAGGACGGGCTCGCCACCCTGCTCGAGCGCTGCGCCGATCTCGATGCCGACGCGCTGGTCGAGCGCGTTGACCGGACCGTGGTCGATCTCCAGGCGGGAGCGCCCCGAGACGACATCGCCATGGTCGCGCTGCAGGTGGTGCGAGGCTCGAGCGACGAAGAGGCGAGTCCCGGCCGGGAAGGGCGACTCGCGACCGTCTCGCTCAGCCGGGCATGGCATCCTGCCGGCGCCTGAAGGCGATGACGAGGCCGCCGGCAAGCCGACCGCGTTGGGCCGCAGCCCGGGCGGAGCAAGGTCTCCAACGGGGGTGGCATCTCGGGGAGCGGGCCGAGCGAGAGCTCACGCGTCGAACCTGAGCACGCGCCCACCCTCTTCGCTATCTTGTCCCGGCCTTCATCAGACGACCCGGCCGTACGACCACCCGACCACCATGACGCCACCTGCCCACCGCCGCTCGTCCGATTCATCCGCCTCCTCTGACGCCCAGGTCGTCGAGGCTGGCCGCCGCTCGCGCACGGTTCGCAGCGTCCTCCTCAGCGGCGTCGCGGTGACCTTCCTCGCCGCATGCGGCGAGGACGACCTCGCCCGCTGCGTCGACCGCAACACGAGCGAGATCGCCGATGTCAGGTTCTGCGACGACGAGGCAGAGGACGGCGTCGGCGGCCGCTACCTCTGGAACTTCGGCGGCTCGAGCGACACCGCGATCGGCAGCCGGGTCGACGGGGGCGAGAACATCGATCCCGCCGACCAGGGCTCGATCTCCGAGCGGGGGGGCTTCGGCGCCAACGCAGCGGAGAGCGGCACCGGCGTCCGAGAGGTCGCGAGCTCGGGCGGCGAAGAGGAAGACAGCGACCGCAAGCGGAAGAGCTCCGGCAGTTAGCTCCCTCACCGGCTGACATGCGCCGGGTGCGGATCGAGGCGCGCCCCGACTGGCGCGAGATCGTCGCCGCCCAGGGCCTTGTCTACTGCGAGACCCGCTACCCCGACGGGTCTCTTCGGCCGTACTGGGAGGACTCGGCCTACTACCTTTTCGAGGAGGAGGAGATCCGCGAGCTCGAGCGGGTGACCGCCGAGCTGCTCGAGATGTGCGTCGCCGCGGGCGACCGCATCGTCGAGGGAGGCATCTACCGGCGACTCGGCATCCCCGACGGTGCGGTTGAGCGGATCGCGGAGACGTGGCACTCGGAGCCGCCGAGCGTGCTCGGGCGCTTCGACCTGCGCTACGACGGCCGCGGACCCGCCAAGCTGCTCGAGTTCAACGCCGACACCCCGACCGCGCTCGTCGAGTCCGCGGTCGTGCAGTGGAACTGGCTCGAGGACCGCTTTCCCGACCATGACCAGTGGAACGAGATCCACGAGCGCCTGATCCTCGCCTGGCAGCGCCAGCTCCCGGAGGGAAGCCTGATCCATTTCGCGCACACCACGGCCGAGCGCAGCGGCGAGGACCTGATGAACGTGGCCTACGTCCAGGACACCGCCGCTCAGGCCGGCCACCCAACCCGCTCGCTCGCCGTCGAGCAGATCGGCTGGAACCCGCTGCTCGGCTTCGTCGACACGGCCGACCGCCACATCGAGCGAATCTTCAAGCTCTACCCCTGGGAGTGGATGGTCACCGAGCCGTTCGCCAAGCACTGCCTCGACTGGATGGGCGAGGGCGTCAACCAGACGGTCTGGATCGAGCCGATCTACAAGATGCTGTGGTCCAACAAGGGCCTCCTGCCCGTGCTCTGGGAGCTTTTTCCCGGTCATCCCAATCTGCTTGCCACCTACTTCGACTCGCCACGCCGGATGCCGGACTACGTGCGCAAGCCGCTTCTCTCCCGGGAAGGGGAGAACATCGAGATATTCGCCCCCTATCACGGCGTGCGGCTCGAGACGGGCGGCGACTACGGAGCCGAGGGCTTCGTCTATCAGGAGTTCGCGCCCGTGCCCGCCTGCGACGGGCCCAACCATCCGGTCCTCGGCGCCTGGGTGGTCGACGGTGAACCCGCGGGGTTGGGGATCCGCGAGAGCGACGGTCTCATCACCGACAACCTGAGCCGCTTCGTGCCCCACCTGATCGAGGGCGGCGGCTCCCGGGACTGACCTCGAAGGGACCTCCGGGTCAGGCGACCGGCGACGCCCCACCCGTCGCCGCGTCGTGCCCAGAAGCCTCTAGCTTCCGGCAGGCGCCGAGGTGCCTGCGTCCGCTCCGTCGCCACCCGCGGCTGTGGCGGTGCCGCGGGAATCGCCCCCGTTGCGCGGGGGCACGGCGGCGTGCGGACCTTCTGCTCCAACCTTCTCGCGCACCTCCGCGAGATCGCGCGCGATCTGGCCCAGCACCCGGTCCTGAGAGCTCTCCCCGCGAGCGATCCTGTCGATGTCGGTCTCGATGTCGGCGAGGTCGGCCTCGAGCTCGTCGACCTCGCCGGTCAGGCGCTCGACCTGCTCGGATACCCGACGGCTGAACCCCTCGGCGAACTCGCGGTCGAACAGGGGCAGGATGCCGGCCACGAGGATCGCCCCGAGCACCACGC
The DNA here is from genome assembly GCA_013812065.1 of Thermoleophilaceae bacterium. Lineage (GTDB taxonomy): Bacteria > Actinomycetota > Thermoleophilia > Solirubrobacterales > Thermoleophilaceae > JACCUC01. Next base: position 11,007 of record JACCUC010000158.1, read on the forward strand.
CCATGGCCTGGAGGCCCATGGCGAGCACGGAGGTCTGCCAGGTGGTGGGGAGGAAGTCGCCGTACCCCACGGTTGAGATCGTGGTGTTGACCCAGTAGAAGCCCTCGAACAGCGTCGGCGGCTCCTCCGAGCCGCGCTCGAGCTGTGCGTAGGCGAGGCCGCCGGCGAACACCGTGAGCCCCCACAGCAGGAAGGCGAAGCGCACCACCGTGATCCGGAACAGGTACCGGTGGATGACCGGCGCCAGATCGAGGATCCGCAGTACCCACAGGCACTGCAGCACCTCGAACCGGGGCGGGAGGAACTCGAACGGGGCGGTCACGACGATGATCGCGATGTCGAGCACGTTGCGCTTCGCCCACCTCCAGTTGTCGGGAGCGAGCCGCAGCATCGCGACCGCCTCGACCACGAAGAAGGTCCAGATGCCGATGTAGAGGACGTCGACCGTGGTCCCGAAGCCGCTCCCCAGCCGGAGGTAGTTGAGCAGCAGATAGGGGATGACGAGCAGCGCGACGGCTACGGCCGGCATCTCCCAGCGCTGCGCCCTGCGGCGCTGCTCCGGGGTCATGCCCGGTACGAAGTGGGTGCCCTGGGGGTGGTACACGGCTGCCTCTGGGCGGACATTATCCCAGCCTCCGGAGCCCAAGCCGGCACTCGGGTATAAGTGCTCGGACCGTGCTCGATCCGCCGCTCCCCGCCGTCGAACGCGCTCGCGAGTTGGTCGCTACGTCCTCCGACGACGCGGAGGGGGATGCAGCGGCCCCGGTCAGCCCCGGCGGCTACCTCGACCTGCTCGCCGGTCGCATTCCGGACTCGACCGGTCGCGCGCAGGACCTGATGCTGTCGGGCGTCGTCCCCCGCATCTACGAGCGCTGGTGGCGACCCGCCCTCGGCCGCCTGGCTAAGGGACCGCTCGGCCCGAGCATGGAGGGTGAGCGGCGCTTGGTGCGCGAGCTCCTGCGCCTCGAGCCCGGCGACGGGGCGACGGTGCTCGATGTCGCGTGCGGGACCGGCAGCTTCACCCGCGAGCTCGCGCGGGTCGTCGGCCCGGCCGGCCTGGCCGTCGGGATCGACGTCTCCAAGACCATGCTCGCCCGCGCCACCGCGTTCGCCGACCGCGCCGGCCTGCGCAACGTCGCCTACGTCCGCGGCGACGCCGAGGCGCTCGCGTTCGGCGAGGGGTCCTTCGACGCGGTGTGCTGCTTCGCGGCCCTCCATCTCTTCTCCGACCCGATGCGCGGGCTCGACCGCATGCACGCGGTGTTGCGCCCCGGCGGCCGGCTCGCGATCATGACCTCGGTCCGCCGCTTCCCGCGGTCGCTTCGGAGCGTCGAGTCGACGTTGGGGAAGCTCGGCGGGATGCGGGTGTTCGGGACTCAGGAGCTCCACGACGCTCTGCGCGCCCGGGGGTTCGAGGCGCTCGAATGGCAGCTCGCGGGTGTCACCCAGTTCGTGACGGGCCGGCGATCGGCGCCGGCGGAGTAACCGCGGAGCGCCCGGAGCCGCCGACCGCTTGGCCTCAGGTCGCGGCCGGCCGCCGCCGCGCCGAGCCCACGAGCCCGCCGGCGGCGACACCGACGACGATGCCCGCGATGGCCAGCGCAAGGTGCAGGAAGTTGTCGGCCGTGTTGATCGGCGCGAGGGTGAGCAGGTCGTCGCCGTCGATGAAGCCCAGGACGGTGACCGCGACGTAGACCACGCCGAAGACGAGCGCGCCGGTGATCGCCGTGCTCGCCGACGCCGCCATCAGCACCAGGAACGCGCCGGTGGCGACGTGGACGACGTTGTGCCAGCCGTTCACCTCGAAGACGATGAAGGTCTCGCCGCTCACGCCCGGGCCGGAGGTGAAGTCGGCTCCGCCGAAGAAGAACCCGAGGACTCCCGCCGCGATCAGCACGAGCCCAGTGACCAGGCAGAAAGCCGGGGCCAGCGTGCGTCGTGCGCCCTCCCGGCGCGCCGCACCTGCACCGCTTGCTGCCTCCATCACTATCACCCTCCTTGGTCGGGTTGCCTGCCGCGAGCGCTCGATTACCCTTTCGCGGCTGGCGCAATCTCCTCGATGTGCGCCGCGTGAGCGATACCGACCCCCGCCGCGTTTGGCCGCGCTTGGACCGCGGGTAGGCGAAACCCATGACCAAGAGCGACGAGGGCATGACCCCAAAGCACGAAGAGGACATCGCGCAGGACGACCGCGACGAGGACCGCCTCGAGAGCTCAGCGGGCGATGACGTTTCCGAACAGACCAGTCCGCCGGGCAATCCCGAGACCGACGACGCCGCCGTCGAGATGGGCGAGGACAACCTCGGCCGGATCGTCGGGCGCTAGCAAACCGCCCGCGCGCACGTAGACCTCGGCGGTGAGGCGCTCGAGGTCGGCCCGGATCTCGGCGCCACGGCATACTGGGGCGATGCCCAGCCGATCCGAGCTGGAGGAGGCGCTCCGACCGCTCATCGAGGCGCCCGAGCGCGCCGCGATCCTCTGCGACGTCGACGGCACGATCGCTCCGATCGTCGAGCAGGCCGAGCTCGCGGAGGTTTCGGAGCGGACGTCCCGGCTGCTCGAGGCGCTCGGGCGCCGCTACGCGGTCGTGGCCTGCGTGTCGGGGCGCGGGGCCGGGGACGTGCGGAAGCTCGTCGGCGTGGACAGCATCGACTATGCGGGCTCTCACGGCGCCGAGGTGCTCCTCGCCGGCGCGCACGAGTCGGAGTGGATGCCCGAGCTCGAGCAGCACGCCGACCGCGTGCGGCGCTTCGCAGACGAGCTGGACGGCTCGGACCTGAGCAATCTGGGAGTTCGGCTCGAGGACAAGGGGCCGATCTTTGCGTTCCACTGGCGCGGCGCCTCCGACGAGAACGCCGCTCGGGAGCGCGTCGAGCAGGTGGCCGGCGCCGCTGAGGCGGAAGGGCTGTGGACCCACTGGGGACGCAAGGTGCTCGAGGTGCGTCCTCCTGTGGCCATCGACAAGGGGCGGGCCGTCCGCTTACTGCTCGAGGGGCGCGAAGTGACCGCCGCCCTCTACGCGGGCGACGATCGCACCGACCTCGACGGCTTCGAGGCGCTCGCCGGGCTCGCCGCCGAAAGCGGACTCGAAGCCGCGGTGCGGGTCGGCGTCGCCTCGGACGAGGGTCCGCCGGAGATCGTCGCGCAGGCCGATCTGGCGGTCGAGGGCGTGAGCGGGTTCATCGACGTGCTCGCCGTCCTCGCCGGCGAGCCCTGAGCCGAGCCGTCGCCACTGTGCGCTTTCCCGACTTCCTCCGCGCAGCGACGTTGCTCTTCGCCGGCTCGGCGAGCGCGCTGGGCGTGGTGGCCGTGGTGGGCGCGGGCGGCCGCGAGGATTTCGGCCTCGCGATCTTCACCGCGGGTTGGTGGACCCTCGCCGCGGTGATCGGGGCCTGGCTGGGCCGACGTCTCCAGGCCTCGAAGGGCATCTCGCGCCTCATGGCCACCGCCCGCCACAGTCCCGCCCTCCCCGAGCTCGAGCCCGGGACGATCCTGTTCAACCGCCTCTGGGGCCTCGCGACCTACACGTTGCTCGCCGGCGCGGTCGGCTTCCTGCTGCCCCAGATCCCGGCCATCGCGGCGGGCTACGCCCTGCTCGTCGCTCTCCTGTGGCGAAAGCAGTCGGCGGCGGTGGCCGCCGTCGAGGGCCGCGACGGCGTGCGCTTCTACCTCGAGCGCACCTCACCCTTCCGGCCGACGCGACTTCTGCGCACCCCCGGCTTTCGGCGGTTCGAGGCGGTGGGGGAGCCGACCGAGGCTCAGACGTCGGCCGCGGTCGAGCTGCGCCGGCGCAGGGCGTCGAGCTCGTGCCAGGACCTCGTGTTGGCCACGTGGCGGGCCTCGACCCACGCCCGCCGGGCGGTGGCGATCCCGTAGCCCACGTTGGCGAGCGTCTCGGGGCCGTGCGCGTCCGAATCGATCACCAGGGTCACCCCCGCGGCGATCGCCCGGCGGGCGTTGCGCTCCGACAGGTCCCGGCGATCCGGGTTGCCGTTGACCTCGAGGAGGGTGCCGGTGCGGGCGGCAGCCTCGAACACGCGGTCGAGGTCGAGCGCGTAGGGCTCGCGGCGGTCGATCAGCCGTCCGGTGGGGTGGCCGATCGCGTCGACCAGCGGGTGCTCGACCGCGCGCACCATCCGGTCGGTCATCGCTCGCTCGTCGAGTCGAAAGGAGGAGTGGAGGCTCGCGATCACCCAGTCGAGCTGTGAGAGCAGATCGTCGTCGTAGTCGAGCGACCCGTCGGGGAGGACGTTGACCTCCGAGCCCGCGAGCAGCCGCAAGTCGTCGCCGAGGCTGTCGTCGACCTGGCGGATGTGCTCGATGTGGCGTCGCAGGGCGTCGGGCGAGACGTCGTTGCCGAAGCCGTGCGATGCCGAGTGGTCGGTTATGGCGAGGTATTCGTAGCCCTGCTCGCGCGCCGCCGCGGCCATGCGCTCCACGGTCGCGCGCCCGTCGGAGGCGATCGTGTGGCAGTGGAGGTCGCCCCGCAGCGAGTCGACGCGCACCAGGTCGGGGAGCTCGCCGGCGCGCGCGGCCTCGAGCTCGCCGCGGTTCTCGCGCAGCTCGGGCGCGACGTAGGCGAGGCCGAGCACGCGATAGACGTCGTCCTCGGTCGCGCATGCGTGGGTGGTGCCCCGTTCGTCGTCGAGCACCCCGTACTCGCTCACGTGCAGCCCGCGGCGAACGGCCTGGGTGCGCAGCGCCTCGTTGTGGGCACCCGAGCCTGTGAGGTGCTGGAGCAGGTTGCCGAAGGTCTCGGGCGCGACGACGCGCAGGTCGACCGGGAGACCGTTGTGGGTCACGGCGCGGGCGCCCGACTCGCTGGCCGAGGAGACCTCGAGTAGGGACAGCGTTCGGAAGGCCTCGACGAGCGCGGCGCGGTCGGTCGCCGCTGCGACGACGTCGAGGTCCTTGCAGGTCTCCGCCATCCGTCGCGCGCTGCCGGCGAGCTCGGCGCGCTCGCAGGCCGCGTGCTCGCGCAGCGCCGCCACGATCTCCTCGCCGATGGCCCGGGCGCGAGAGAGGAGGACCCGCCCGCGGGCGTTGCCGTCGGGGTCGGCGGTGAGCGTGGCGAGGACGTTCTCCTCGGCCCTCGCCCCGAAGCCGGGGACCTCGCGCAGACGCTGAGCCTCGGCGGCGTGGCGCAGCTCCTCCCGCGAGCCGATCCCGAGCTCGTCGAACACCTTGCGCGCCCGCTTGGGCCCGAAGCCGGGGATGCGGGTGACCTCGACCAGTCCGGCGGGGAACTTCTCGAGCAGCCGCTCGGCCTGGGGCAGCCTGCCTCGCTCGAGCACCGTGTCGATCTTCTCGGCGATCGTCTTGCCGACACCGGGGATCTCCGTGGCTCGTCCTGCCCGTGCGAGCTCCTCCACGGACCGAGGAGCGTCGCGGATGGCCGCCGCGGCGGTGCGGTAGGCGACGACGCGATGCACGATCGCCCCGTCGAGCTCATAGAGGTCGGCGAGCTCGTCGAAGTGGGCGGCGATCTCGGCGTTGCGCATCTCGGCTCAGAGGGTAGTGCTCGGTCTGCGTGGCCAGGGGCCGCCGGTCCCTCGCTATACTTTTTGAAGCAATAGAGGTCGAACCCCAAAGGAGCCAACGTGGCCGGACAGATCGTCGACGTCACCGACAACAACTTCCAAGCCGAGGTCATCGAGTCGCCCGAGCCAGTGCTGGTCGACTTCTGGGCGCCGTGGTGCGGTCCGTGCCGCGTGGTCGCGCCTGTGCTCGAGGAGATCGCCACCGAGCGCAACGATGTGCGCATCGTCAAGCTGAACGTCGACGACAACCAGCAGACGGCCGCGCGCTACCAGGTCATGTCGATCCCGACCATGATCCTGTTCAAGAACGGCCAGCCGGCCGAGACCATCATCGGGGCGCTCCCCAAGCCACGGCTCGTACAGCAGCTCGAGCCGGCGCTCGCTCCGGCCTAGCGAAGCCGGCAGGTGGCCTTTGAGCTCATACCCGTCGCCGACGAGCTCTGGGTCGCGGGTCAGAGCGGCGGCGACGAGATCGGCGAGTTCAACGGGAAGGTGATCGCCATCGCAATGCGCGACACCGACCCGCTCTCGGCGTCCCAGCCCGAGGACGCGAGCACCGGCCACACCGAGGGCCTGCTCGGCTGGGGTACGACCTATTTCCTGGTCTGCGACTCCAATCAGGGCTCGCCCGTGTGGGTGGCCAAGGAGAGCGTCACGAGCCACCGGCTCGGCGGCGGGGCCAGCTAGCCTCGC
>JACCUC010000177.1 GCA_013812065.1 Thermoleophilaceae bacterium
CCCCGCCGTCGACGTTCGAGAACAGCTCGAGCTTGCCGGGCACGAGGACCGGCGTGCCGTCCTCGCGGCGCTTCTCGTAGCCCGCGACGTAGTCGTAGACGAGCTTCGAGACGCTCGTGTTGTTGCAGACGACGATGAAGACGGGCGGCGTCGCCCCGGTCGGCTCGATCGCCTCGCTCGCACGCCAGCGCTCGAAGGCGCGTGAGTAGTCGCCGTAGAGCGAGTGCAGCGCGCCCTCGAGCTCCCGGGGAAGCCGGGGATCGCCGCCATCGAGGCTCGCGCGGGCGCGGCCCTTGCGCGGGAGGGCCTCACGGATTCGCGACCACAGGTCGCGGTAGGTCGGCTGGTCGCCCACCATCGAGTCGTCGGCGACGGGCACGCGCGGGATCTTCACGATCCCCGACTCGATCGCGTCGATCAGCGAGAAGTCGGAGACGACCCACGGGAAGAGCGTGCCCTCCGGGTAGCCCGAGCCGCGCAGGAAGAAGGGCGTCGCCGAGAGGTCGTACACCGCGCGGACACCCAGCTTGCGCGCGACCGCCTCGAGCCCTCCGATCCACACCCGCGCCTCGCGCTCGCGCTTCTCGTTCTCTCGACGCTCGTCGCCCGAGAGGCCGCCCTCGATGGTCGCCTCGGCGCTCGCGCCGTTCGGGCTCTCCTCCCCGCCGACGCGGCGGCGGTAGCAGTGATGGGCCTCGTCGTTGAGCACGACGACGTTGCGCTTCTTGCCGAGCTCGCGCGTGACCCGGCGGACCATCTGGTCCGGGCTCTCGGTGAACGGGCTCTCGCCGCCGCGGGCGAGCAGCGCCTTTGTGGTCTTCGAGGCGTTGGCGGTTTCGCGCGGCTGAAAGGAGTGGAAGTTCGCGATCGCGATGCGGGCCTGGCCGAGGCGCTCGCGGTCGGTGGAGGGGACGATGTCGAGCGTGCGGTAGTAGCTCTCCGGGTCCTGCGGGAGGAGGACGCGCAGGCGGTCGCGGATCGTGATCCCCGGCGTGACCACGAGGAAGGCGTCGGAGAAGCGCGCGTCCTGCGGGCTGGCGAGCTTGTTGAGCGCCTGCCAGGCGATCAGCATGCCCATCACGACGGTCTTCCCGGAGCCCGTGGCCATCTTGATAGCGATTCTCAGCAAGCCCGGGTTGGCGTCGTCGGCGAAGCCGCGCAGCTCGTTGGCGATCCACGCGTCGCCGTACCTCGACGCCGCCTCGGCAAGGTAGATCACGGTCTCGACGGCCTCGATCTGGCAGAAGAAGAGGCGTCGCTCGCGATCCGGATCGGTCCAGTGCTCCAGCAGGCGGCGGGTGGTCGGCGTGACGCCCGGCCGGCCCTCGCGCCGCCATCTGTCGACGCGACCGCGGACCCGGTTGATGAAGTGGTTCTCCTCGATCCGGTCGCGCGTCCACTCGGTGTCGAAGTGCATCTGCGAGCGCTTCTTCGCCGCCGGGATCGGCATGAAGTAGGCGCTCACGCGGCGCTCGTCGACGACCTCGCTCGTTATCCCCTCGTCGCCGAAGCGGAAGTGGCACGCGGGCTCGCGGAAGGGCGAGTTGAGGATCGGGTTGTCGATTACGGCGTCGGCCATCGAGTGTCAGAGTGCCAGGACCTCAGCGCGGGTGTGTCGGGTGACGCCGCGGGCGAGGGCGGCGTCGGGTGGTCAACAGCGGGGCGCCGAGCGTCTCGGCGAGCGCTGCGTAGAGGGCGTCGGCCGGAGTGAGATTCTCGCGCAACGCCCAGGCTCGGTCGACGAGCGGTCGGACTGGATAGAGACTGATCGGAAGCGTGCGCGAGTCGACCAGGGCACCCTCGGCCAAGTCGACGTCGAGCTCGCCTCGACGCTCCCATCGTCGCAGTGCGCTCAAGATCTCGTAATCGAGGAGCTCTGGGGCGTGGAGGCTCGCGGCGTCGGCGAATAGATAACCCTCGACCGTGTCGCTTCGAGCGGTCCGCAGCACGAAGTCCACGACCGCCGAAGCATCGACGACGATCACTCTCCGTGCTCGCGGATCGCTCGGATCGCCTCAGCCGGGGTCTCGGAGAGATGCACGGGCGCACGTTGGGCGAGCCGCTCGCGCAGCTCCTGGGGCGTGGGGCTCTCGACGATCCGCTCGAGCTCCTGACGCAGGTACTCCGAGAGCGAGGTGCCTCGGTCCGCCGCCCGCGCCTTCAGCTTGCGATGGACGGCCTCGGGAACGTCGCGAACCTGAACCAGCGTGCCCATACGCGGCGTACGATAAGCCTTCGTGCAGCGCGACGGGCCACCACCAAAGACCGCCGAGTGGTATCGGCGCGACGCCGAGCGCAACGAGCGCGCGCGGATCGAGCGCCTGCGCATCGACGGGCGCAAGAGCGTCGGCCAGAACATCGAGGAGGGCGCGGCGCTGATAGCCCTCGGCTTCGAGGTCCAGCGCGGGTTCGAGCAGACGCGCCGGTGACGAGCCCCCCGCTCGACGCCGCAGGTCTCCTGGGTCGCCTGCACGAGGCGGGGGTCGAGTACGTGGTGATCGGGGGGCTCGCCGTGATGGCGCATGGAGTTCAGCGCTTCACGAAGGACCTCGACATCTGTCCCGCACCGGATCCCGCCAACCTCGAGCGGCTCGCGAGCATGCTCGAGCATGTCGACGTGCGCCAGCTCGGTGTGGGCGATTTCGACGAGCGCGAGTTCCCGTTCGACCCGCGCCGGCCCGAGGAGCTAGCCGAAGGAGGCAACTTTCGCCTGCTGACGAGGGATGGAATCCTCGACGTCATGCAGTGGATCCCCGGAGTCTCGGAGGAGCAGGCCTATCGAGCCCTGGCCGCCGACGCGGTGGAGGGCACGGCTTTCGGCGTGCCGCTCAAGGTGTGCTCGCTCGAGCAGCTACGCCGGATGAAGCGCGCCGCCGGACGCCCGCAGGATGAGCAGGACCTTGCCGATCTCGCCGCGGCACACCCGGAGGCCGGCAAGTAGATCCGCTGAGCGCCTCAGGCGCTCAGCGTCAGCTTTCTCGGCCCTTGCCTGAACCCCGCCTCGACCAGCGCCGCCTCGAGCTCTGAGCCCACCACCGGCTCGCCGTCGAAGCGCTCGATGGCCAGGCGTTTCAACCAACCCCCCCGCACGGCGTCGGCGAGAGCTTCCAGCGCCTCCGCGAGCCAGGCCGCGGGCACACGGCCACCGCCGCGCTCGAGCGGATCGCGCAGCGCGGCCAGGCCCTTGCCACCCTTCTCCACGTACAGCACCGGCTCGGCACCGAGGGTAACGACGTAGGCGCCCGGAGCCCGCGCCGGTCGCCGGCGAGCGCCCTCGCCGCCCTCCTCATCGCGCCGCGGCCATGGCAGCGTCGCCCCGTAGGGGTTGGCCGGGTCGGTGGCCGCGAGCACGAGCGCACCCGCGGGCTCGTCCGAGCGCAGGCCACGCAGGCGCTCGACCGCGGCACCGAGGGCGAACTGCGCGCCGCCGAGCCCCTCGACGAAGTAGCCGCGCCGGGCGGTGCCGAGCGTCTCGAGGTTGGTGAGCTCGCCGTAGAGCGCCGAGAAGCCGCCGGGGATCCCCTCGGCGAGCACGGCCTCGCGCGTCACGACCCCGTGGCGTTCGAGCAGGATCTCGGCGAGCGCGCGCGTGCGCGCTCCGTACCCCGGGGCGTCGCCGAGCAGGGGGCCGACAAGCGACCAGCGGCCCTGGGTC
>JACCUC010000188.1 GCA_013812065.1 Thermoleophilaceae bacterium
TGATCGCTCTGCTCGCGGAGATCCAGGCGCGCAACGGCGGACCGGCGGGCGCGGACAACGGTGCGGGCGAGACACCGATCCCAGCCGCCGGGGCGGGGCCAAGCGGCGAGAACGGCGCCCGCGCGGAGGACCCCGACGATGACGACCTGGATGACGAGGTCATCGAGGACGAGTCCGAGGACGACGAGGCCGAGGCCGAGGATGAGGAGCTCGCCGAGGATGAGGAGCCGCTCGACTGGGACGCGGACGCCGAGGCTGATCCGGATGAGGAGGCCCCCGCGGGCGAGGCCGAGGACCCGGGCGCGGCGCGGCGCTTCTGGTTCGAGCACGCCACCGGAGCGGGTAAGACCGTCGCGGCGCTGGGCTTCGTCGAGGCTTCGCGCACCGGCGGCATCCTGATCCTCACGCACCGGCGCAACCTCGTCGACCAGTTCAACGGCGAGCTCATGGACAGGGGCTACAAGAAGCGCGTCACCCCCGCGCTGCTCGACGAGGGCAAGGAGCCCCCGCCGACGGGCCCGGTGACCGTGGAGACCTACCAGTGGTTCGTGCGCAACGCCGGGAGGATCTCCGACGTCTACACGATCGTCGTCTGCGACGAGGCGCACACGGCGCTGGGGGAGAAGACGAGTGCCGCCATCCGCCGCTGGCGCGGGCCGAGCTTTGTTGGGATGACCGCCACGGGCGCCCTGATCGCGCGCCATGTTACCGACCTCTTCCCGACGCAGACATCGCGCTTCGACCTGGCGCAGGCGGCGCGCAGGGGTGTCATCGCTCCGCTTCGCTGCGTGAGGATCCCGCCCGGCGTGGGCGTCCGCTCGATCGCGAACGTGCCGCTTCGCCGCGGCGAGGTCGACCAGGACTTCGACCAGGAGGAGCTGGCCGCGCTGCTCGACCAGGGGCCGTTCAACCAGGCCGTCGCGGACCTCTACCGCGTCCGCTTCCGCGACGTGCCCGGAGTGGTCTACGCAGCGGGCGTCAAGCACGCCTACCACGTGGCCGAAGCGATGCGCGCCGTCGGCCTCAAGGCCCAGGGCGTGTCGGGCGAGACCCCCAAGCGCGAGCTGGCCCACATCCTCGCCGCCTACGAGCGCGGGGAGATCGACGTGCTGGTCAACGCGCAGCTGCTCGCCGAGGGTTGGAACTCGCCACGCGCGACGATCTGCATGCACCTCGCGCCGACCGCCTCCAAGCGCATCTACCAGCAGCGTGTCGGCCGCGTCACGCGCCGCCATCCGGGCAAGGAGGCGGGGCTCGTCGTCGACTTCGTCGCGCCGGACACGAAGAACGACGACCCGGTCGTCACGCTGCACTCGCTGCTGGACCGCGACGTCTACCGCGGTGGCGCGATCGTCGTCGGCCCCGTGCGGCGCGGGCGCGGGCGGCGGCTGCGCGTCGAGCGGCGCGTCGTTCCGGTGGCCGCCGAGCAGGAGCGCCGCTACCAGGTGTTCGAGCGCGAGCTGTGGCGGATCGCCGTCGAGAGCCTTCCCTGGGTCGACCAGCACGCGTGGGCGGCGCTCGCCGGCGCGCGCGTGGCCTCGAGCAACTGGCGCCGCGCCAAGGCGATGCTCCAGTTCGACCGCTCGGGCGAGCTACGCAAGCGCTTTCTGCTCACCTGCCTGCAGCGCAACCGCAACACCCAGCTTCGGCTGCGGGCGCTCGGCGAGGTCCCGGAGCTGCGCGACCCCGACGCCTTCACGGAGGCCGTCGACCTCGTCGGCACATGGTCGCGCGAGGAGCAGCGAGAGGGCGTCAAGGTATTGCTCGGAGCTCTCGCCGAGCGTCAGGTCGGGCGCCGGGACCAGGCCGCGAGCTGGATCTGGGACCTCGCGGGCTACACGCACGGAGTTCACGAGGATTACGCGGCCCAGCGCTGGCCGGAGACCAAGCATCTGCTCGGGCTGCTCGTCAACTCCTCCGGGGCGGCGCACGGGCGCAACGCTCGGCGCTACGTCCACGCCGCGCGTAATCAGGACCGCCGCCTCTGCGCGGCTCTCCTGGCGGCCGCGATGGGTCACACCCACACCCCCGAGGCCACGCAGGTCCTCACCGGCGCGCGCACTCGGATGGCGCGCAAGCCCTCCGCCCTGGCGCGCGAGCTGCTGCGCAACTTCCCCAAGGGGAGGCGGCGGCGTGGGGGTCGGCGGCGCAAGCGGTCGGGGGACGGAGCCGGCGCGGGTCAGCAGGCCGCTCCGGACGCCGTGGTCACGAGCGCGGGGGCAGGGAAGGGATCCGGCGAGGGGGCGGACAACGCCGGCGCCGAGGAGACGCAGGCCGCCTGATCCGAGCGGCACCGGGGCGATATCCGGAGAGCGAGTAGGTCGAGCAACGAACGCGTTCTTGGTAAGTGACTCTTTTAGTTACTTACGCCTCACCACCCGCCCGTGCCGGGTGCCGGGAGCCCCCTTGAACGGCCCTTCGAGGTCGCTCGTCACCCAGCCGCCGTAGAAGTCGCCCGGCTGCGCTGCGACGCGCTCGTCGCCGAGCCAGCACGCATCCATGCGGGACGGGTAGAAGCAGATGTGCCCCTCGAGCGCGGCGTACGCGTCGACCGGCCGGGGATAGCGCCAGGCGACCGCTTCGTCGCGCCGGCCCGCGACCTCGACGTCGAGGTACTGCGCGCTGCCCTTCCATTCGCACAGGCTGGAGGGCCGCGGCGAGGCCGAGAGCAGCTCAAGCTCCACATCCTCGGACGGAACGTAGATCGTCGGCGGGTGGCTGGTCTCGAGCACGCGTAGTGCCCGCGCCGAGTCGGCCAGCTTGGTGCCCGCGAGCTCCACCTGCACGCGCCGAGCGCAGGGGACCACCGCGGGCGGGCGCGGATAGTCCCAGACGGACTCGCTCACCGCAGCAGCCGTGAGAGCCGGCGGTCCTTGAGCACCCGCCCGCCCGTCTGCTCCTGCGGGCAGTAGGTCGTCACGTGGTCCTTGAAGAAGACGGCCTCGAGCACGGTGCCACAGCGCGGGCACGGCTCGCCCTGGCGGGCGTGGACCTGGAGCGGCATCGGCGCCTTGTCCGGCAGCGACTCGCCGACGACGCGCTCGTAGTGCTCGAGCGCCCCACCGAGCACCAGGTCGCACGCGTGGCGGAGGGCCTCGACGGAGTCGTCGTCGAGGTCGGCCCCCTGGCGGAAGGGCGACAGGCGCGCCGTCCACAGGATCTCGTCGACCCACGAGCGCCCGATCCCCGCGATCGTGCGCTGGTCGCGCAGCAGGGGATGCAGGTGGCGGGGCTGGCGAACGAGCGCCGCGAAGTCATCCGGCGGGGGCGGCGGCCAAGCCTCCGGCCCAAGCGTGGCGATCGCCTCGTCGCTCTCCACCTCCTCCAGCGGGAGCAGCTTGGTCCACGCTCGCTGCTGGGTGCCGAACTCACGCAGCCGCAGCTCGCGGCCGCCGGAGAGCGAGACCCGCAGCCGCACGCGCCGGTCGCGAACCGAGGCGCGACCCTCGAAGACGCCGATCCGCCCGGCCGACATGAGATGCAGGACGACGGCGAGGTCCTCGAAGAGCAGGATCGGCATCTTCCCCGCCCGCCGCGCGCCGCTGAAGGCGCGACCGACGAGGGCGTCGAGCGGGGGGTCGAAGGTGCGCATGGTGACGACGCCGGGCGCAGCGGCGGACTCGACGCGGGCGCCGGCGAGGGCCCTACCGAGGCGACGCACGGCGATCTCGACCTCGGGGAGCTCGGGCATGCCGAGAAGCCTAGATGGGCCCGGACTCCCTCGATCCTCGTCCCAGGGCCCGCGGGCGCACGCCGAGGCGGCGGAGCTCCTCCTCGGCGAGCGCGCGCCGGGTCGCCGGAGCCTCAACCTCCCACGGGCGGGAGGAGAGCCGGCGCAGTCGCCGGTACGACGCCTGCTCGAGCGCGCGCTCCGCGAGAAAGGCCTCGAGGGCCGGATCGTCGCGGCCGGTGCGCAGGAGCGCGCGCAGCGCGCCAGACTCTCGCATGCGCACGACGCGCGGCGGCCCGTAGAGAAGGAGCAGGCTGAGGGAGGGCAGGAGGGCGACCACGAAACCGGCGCCGACGCTGATGCGTTCGATCTTCTCGCGCAGGGAGAGTCCGCCGGCGACAATGTCGCGTCCGGCCGTCTCGATCGCCTCACCCGCCCCTTCGAGGGGGGTCGATAACAGCGGCACGTCGACGCCGCCGAGCGTCGCGCCCACCGAGCCCACTGCTCCCCCCACGGTGCCGAAGGTGCCGCTCAGTTCGGTGAGCTGACCGACCGTCTCGGCGGCGAGGACTCCGACGACGATCCACCCGAGCACCCACCCCGCCACCAACGCGTCGAGGATCAGAACCTTGCGGCCACTCGGCATGGTGAGCATCGGTTGGCGGACCTCCGGGCAGTGCGGGCCCCATTGCCCGCGGCGCCCATCCTGACGCCGTACGCGAGATAGACGTCCCGGTAGGGTCACCGGGGATGGCCTCGACCGCCCTGATCCTCGGTGCTCGCAACCTCGGCTCGGCGATCGCCGAGCACCTCGCGGTCGCCGGCTGGAACATTGCGGCGGTCGCCCGCAGCGACGAGACGGTCGAGCGGGTGCTCGAGCGACTGCCGGACGCGCTCGCCGTCGCCGCCGACGCCGCCGACCCAGACCAGCTCGCCGCCGTCGCCGAGCAGGCGCGCGAGCGCTTCGGCTCGCTCGAGCTCGTCGTCAACGCGGTGAGTCCGGGAGCGCGCGCGGGCGGCCCCTTCGGCGGTGGGCCGCTCGTCGAGGCGAGCCGCGAGGACTTCGACCACTACATGGCGGGCGTCGCGCGCCAGGTCTTCACGTTCCTCGGCGTGGGCGCGCGCGCCCTGCGCGCGGAGGGCGGCGGCACGCTCGTGCAGATCACGGGCGGCTCCTCGCGCCGCGCCATCGCAGGCCGCGGGCCCTGGGCGGCGGGCGCGTTCGCGACGCGCGCGCTCACCCAGTCGGCTGCCCTCGAGCTCCGCGACGAGGGCATCCATGCCGTCCTCCTGATCGTCGACGCCACGATCCACAGCCCGAAGACCGGGTCCGGCGAAGGCGCCCACGAGCGAACCGAGATGCAGGACGTCGCGGCCGCGGTGGGCTACCTGGCCGCCCAGCCGCCGACCGCGTGGACGCACGAGCTGCAGGTGACCGCGAGTGGGGACCGCTGGGTGCCCTGAGCCCCGATCGCCGTAGGAGCGCGACGTCTCTACCCTGCCGACCCATGAGGGTCTCGGTGGCCAGCGACGAGCGTACGGGCGTCGCCGACCGCGTGGTGGAGGAGCTGCGCCGGCGCGGGCACGAACCGCTCCTTCACGGCGCGCTCGCCGAGGGCGAGCGCGACGACTGGGCCTGGGCGAGCGAGGCCGCCGCCCGCGACGTCGCCGAGGGAGCCGCAGACCAGGCGATCGTCTGCTGCTGGACAGGGACGGGCGCGTCGATCGCAGCCAACAAGGTGGCCGGCGTGCGCGCTGCGCTGTGCGCCGACGCCGAGACTGCCCGCGGCGCGCGCCGCTGGAACGACGCCAACGCGCTCGCGCTGTCGCTGCGCACGACGAGCGAGGCGCTCCTCGAGGAGGTGCTCGACGCGTGGTTCGAGGGCCAGCCGAGCGCGGAGGCGGACGACGTCGAAAACGTGCGGCACGTCGAGGAGATCGCCTGAGCCGGTCTGGGTGGCGTCGCAGTCCGTCGCCGAGCCTCAGCCCGCCGCGATGAGCACGACGCCGGCGAGAGCCGTCCCCGCACCGAGCTGCTGCGCCCGGCCGATCCGCTCGCCGAGGACGAGCCGGGCAAGCGCGATCGTCACCACCGGATAGAGCGAGGCGAGCACCCCGACGAGGCTCACCAGCCCGAGCGTGGTGGCGATCGCGATCAGGATGTTGGCCGTCGTCTCGAGCACCCCGACGAGGATCGCGGGGGCAGCGTCCCGGAGGTCCGCCGGCGGGCGCGGCCTGAGCACGACCGCGGCGAAAGTGAGCAGTCCGAGCGAGACGAGCCGGTTGACCAGGATCGTCCAGCCGACGTCGCCCTCGCTCGCCGCGTCGATGGCCACGAGGAAGCTGCCCAGCCCCACGGCCGCGAGCAAGGCGAGCGGCACTCCCCGCGCGAGGCGCGTCCGTCCAGCGCTCCTCCCGGATTCGGTGAGCGACCGTGAACCCTCCTCTCGCGCCGCGAGCACCACTCCGACGATCGCGATCGCGGCGCCCGCCACCTGCACGGCGCCCGGCCGCTCCCCCGAGGCCAGGCCAAAGGCGACGGGAACGGCGGCACCGGTGGCCGCGATCGGCGCGACCACGCTCATCGCCCCGACGGCCAGGCCCCGGTAGAAGGCGGCAAGCCCGATCGAGCCGGCGACCGCCGAGAGGGCGGCGTAGGCGAGGAACGACGTCGCGGGCGCCGCGACTCCCCGCGCGACGACCACCGCGCCGGCGAGCGCCAGCCCGGTGACGACCGCCACGAGCATGACGCTCGCCACCGGGAGGCTCCGGCTCTTCAGCCCGGCGACGAAGTCGGCGACGCCCCAGGCGAAGCTCGACGAGAGGGCAAGCGCCAGCGCCAGCACGCGCGGCATGCTCGCAGCGCATCCCCGTGGCATCACCTCGCGCTCGGGCGGGTAACTACACGCAGAGCGGACGGGGAGACGAGCACGTGGCGACGACCGAGCAGGAACATAACGGCGATCGAGACAGGGGTCGGGAGAGCGACGCCCCCGCGGAGAAGACCGGCTCAGACCGCGGCACCCGCACCGAGACCCTCGCGCAGATGATCGTCTCGGCCACCGAGAGGTATGAGGGCCCCGCGCTCAAGTTCAAGACCGCGGCCGGCGAGTGGGAGGACGTCTCCTACAAGGAGCTCGGCGACAACGTCAGGCAGGTGACCAAGGGGCTGATCGCCCTCGGCATCACGGCGGGCGACAAGGTCTCCATCTTCTGCGACACGCGCGCCGACTGGACGCTGTGCGACTTCGGCGCGATCTGCGCCGGCGCGGTGGTCGCCCCGATCTACCACACGAGCTCCGCCGAGGAGGCCCGCCACGTTCTCTCGGACTCCGAGGCGAAGCTCGTCTTCTGCGAGAGCCCCGAGATGGTCGAGAAGGTCGAGGAGGTGCGCGCGGACTGCCCAAAGCTCGAGCACATCGTCTTGATCGAGGGCGAGGCGGAAGGTACGACGCCGCTCGACGGCCTGACCGAGCGGGGACAGGACATAGACGACGAGCAGTTCGACGAGCGTGTCGAGGGCGTGTCCGCAGATGACCTCTTTACGATCGTCTACACCTCCGGCACCACCGGGCCGCCCAAGGGTTGCCTGCTGACCCACGGCAATTACCGCGCCAACATCGCGATGTGCGAGGGCGCGGCCGACTGGGGCGAGCGGCCCTCGCTACTGCTCTTCCTGCCCCTGGCTCACGTGCTCACCCGCATCCTTCAGATGCTCGTGATCGACGTCGGCGGCACGCTCGCCTACTGGGAGGGCGACAAGGACAAGATCCTCGACAACCTGCAGGAGGTCGAGGCGACTCACTTCAGCGCCGTCCCGCGGATCTTCGAGAAGATCTACGCACGCGCGACCGCGCAGGCGGACGGCTTCGTCAAGGAGAAGGTGTTCTGGAAGGCGGTCGACGTGGGGCGCAAGGTCCGCGAGCTCGACCGCCAGGGCGAGGATCCGGGGCCGCTCCTGCGGCAGGAGTACCTCCAGGCCGACAAGCGGGTGCTGTCCAAGGTGCGCGGGCTCTTCGGCGGGAACCTTCACTTCGCCGCGACCGGCGCCGCGCCGGTCCAGCCCGAGATGCTCGAGTTCTTCGACGCGTGCGGCGTGCTCGTGCTCGAGGGCTACGGAGCGACCGAGACCTCGGCCGTCGCGACCATCAACCAGCCCGACGACTTCAGGTTCGGGACGGTCGGCAGGGCGCTGCCGGGCTCAGAGGTGAAGATCGCCGAGGAGGACGGTGAGATCCTCATCCGCGGTCCTCACGTCTTCCAGGGCTACCACGGCAACGAGGAGGAGACCAAGGAGGACCTCGACGAGGACGGCTGGTACCACACCGGCGACATCGGCGAGCTCGACGACGACGGCTTCCTCTCGATCACCGGCCGCATCAAGGACATCATCGTCACCTCGTCGGGCAAGAACATCCCGGCGGGCTTCATCGAGAACAAGATCGGTGCGAACCGATGGGTTTCGCACGCCGTCGTCTACGGCGACGACAAGCCCTACCTGGTGGCCATGGTCACGCTCGACCAGGAGGAGCGCGACTCGCTGGTCGAGGAGGCGGGAGCGGACGGCGACGACATCGCGGGCGACGAGAGCGTGCGCTCGGAGATCCAGAAGGCGATCGACGCCGCTAACGAGGACCTCGCCAAGGTCGAGCAGATCAAGAAGTTCACGGTGGTCGACCGGGAGCTGACCCAGGAGGACGGGGAGATCACTCCGACCATGAAGGTCAAGCGCAACGTGGTCTACGACCACTACCGCGACGACTTCGAAGGGCTGTACGACGAGGACGAGGGGTAGCCCGCCGCTGAGAGAAGTCTCCCAGCGATCGGGAGTGAAGGCGCGCCTGCCGAAACTCTGGTAGCTTGACGCCAACTTTCTACGTCGCTCTTCTAGGGGGAGTCCATGCTGAAGCGTCTGATGGTCCTTGCCGCAGCCCTGGCGATGGTGTTCGCGTTCGCTTCGACGAGCTCGGCGGTGGAGTCCGCGCCCACTCCGCCCACGGTTCCGTCCGCGTGCGAGGGCCTCACTTCCACCAGTCCCACCACGGACCTTGCGGCCTGCGTGACGGCACTGGCCGACCTAGAAGGCCTGCCGGCGGAGTGCCAGAATCTCACCGCCGTTCAGATCACAGAGATCCTGGCCTGCGTGGCGGACCTCACCCCGGCCCTCACCGATCCTCCGGCGGAGGATCCGGATGAGGAGGGCGGCGGCGGCTACGGCGCCGCCTACGACGACGCCTACGACACCGGCTACGACGAGGGCGTCCCCGAGGGCGGGGTCGCCAGCGGTATCGGGCCTACCGGCTCTGATGCTGCCGGCGCACCCCTGGTCGCCCGCGGCGCGGCGCTGCTCGCGGTCCTCGCAGCTCTCGCGACGGGTCTCCTGATCATGAGGCGCCGCCAAGGGTCTTGAGCGACCCCGAAGCGAAGCTATCGAAGGCGAAGCGG
>JACCUC010000253.1 GCA_013812065.1 Thermoleophilaceae bacterium
GTCCTCAGGCGCGCCCGCGACCTCGCCCGCGGGTGAGGATCGGGCGCCGCCGTCGGCCTCGGAGACCGGCTGCTCGGCGCGCGCGCACGCGAGCGTGGTGAGCTCGCCCTCGAGCCGCGCGAGCTCGACCGCCGGCACCTCGACCGCGCGCGCACGGAGCTCGACCTCGGCGAGCTCGGCCGGAGCAGCCTGCTCTCCCTCCCCGAGCGCCTCTTCGAGCCGCCGCAGCGGGTCGCGGAGCTCGAACTCGCGGAAGAAGGAGCGCAGCTGCGAGCGGTCGGCGCGCTCGGCGGCACATTCGCGCAGGTCGATGTCGACCGCGACATCGCGCTGGGCGGTGGCGAGCCGCTTGGACACCCGCGCGTCCTCGGCGTGGGTGCGCAGGTTCTCCTGGCGCTTGGCCCCCGAGATCTCGTCCACGCTCGCCAGCACGGTCTCGAGGTCGCCGAAGCGCTGCAGGAGCTGGGCGGCGGTCTTGTCGCCGATCCCGGGGACTCCGGGGATGTTGTCGGAGGTGTCGCCCTTGAGGCCGTAGAAGTCGGGAATCAGCTCCGGCGGGATGCCGTAGCGGTCGATCACGGTCTGACGCTCGTAGAGCTTGGTGTCGGTGATCCCGCGGCTCGTCGCCATCACCGACACGCCCGGCTCGACGAGCTGGAGCGCGTCGCGGTCGCCGGTGACGATGGTCACGTCGATGCCCTCCTCGCGCGCGCGGTCCGCGAGCGTAGCGATCACGTCGTCGGCCTCGTAGCCCGGTACCTTGACGTTGCCGTAACCGAAGGCCTCGACGAGCGGCGCGAGATGTGGCCACTGCTCGGCGAGCAGGTCCGGGCGCGAGCTGCGCTGGGCCTTGTAGGGCTCGTAGACCGCCTCGCGGCCCGACATCCCCGCGTCCCAGACCACGAGCGTCGGCTGCTGGCCGTGCTCGTCGAGGATCTTGACCAGCATCGAGGCGAAGCCGAAGATCGCGTTGGTCGGAAAGCCGCGCGAGGTGGCGATGGTCTCGGGGAGCGCGAAGAAGGCGCGGTAGGCGAGGCTGTTGCCGTCGATCAGGTACAGCTCGGGGGTGGCGGGCGGCGAGGCGGGAACGGGCGCGACGGACATCTTCCGATGATCTTAGGTGCGGCCTCCGGCGGCCGCCCGAGCAGGGGTTTCGCGCGCTTGCCGCGCGAGCTCGCCGGGGTAAGATGACCCCACCCGCCCGGGGAGGACGTCGCCGCGCGGGCACTCCGAATGGCCACGACCAGCGCACAGTTCTCGCTCATCCTCCGGGTCGAGCTCGAGCGCCGCCCCGGCACGCTCGGCGCCCTGACCTCGGCGATCGGCCGCGCGGGCGGTCAGATCGGCGCCGTCGACATCCTCGAGCAGGGCGAGCGCCACACCCTGCGCCAGCTCACCGTGGACTGCGCGAGCGAGGAGCAGTGGCGCGACGTGCTCGCCGCGATCGAGGACCTCGAAGGGGCGCGGTTGATCGAGCGCACCGACCGCACGCTCGAGCTGCACAAGGGCGGCAAGATCCACACCGGGCTCAAGACCCCCGTCAAGACCCGCGACGACCTCGCGATGGCCTACACCCCGGGAGTGGCGCGCGTCTGCCTCGAGATCGCCGCCGATCCAGCCCGGGCGCACGAGTACACGATCCGCCGCAACACGGTCGCGGTGGTGAGCGACGGCACCGCGGTCCTCGGCCTCGGCGACATCGGTCCCGAGGCGGCGCTGCCGGTGATGGAGGGCAAGGCCGTCCTGTTCAAGGAGTTCGCCGACGTCAATGCCTTTCCGATCTGCCTCGACTCGCGCGACCCCGACGAGATCGTGGCCACCGTCAAGCGCATCGCGCCGAGCTTCGGGGGGATCAACCTCGAGGACATCTCCTCGCCGCGCTGCTTCGAGATCGAGCGCCGGCTCAAGCAGGATCTCGACATCCCCGTCTTCCACGACGACCAGCACGGCACGGCGATCGTGGTACTCGCCGCGCTCAGGAACGCCTGCCGGCTCACCGGCCGTCGCCTCGCCGAGATCGACGCGGTCATGGTTGGAGCCGGGGCGGCCGGCGTCGCCGTGGCGCGGATCCTGCTCGAGTCGGGGGTGCGCTCGATCGTCGCCTGCGACCGCGCGGGGGCGATCCATCAAGGCCGTTCAGACTCCGAGGACGGAACGATGAACGTGGCCAAGACCTGGCTCGCACAGCACACCAACCGCGAGGGGCGCTCGGGCTCGCCGGCCGAGGTGCTCGAGGGCGCCGACCTCTTTCTCGGTCTGTCGGGCCCGGGAATCGTCCATCCCGAGGACCTCGGCCGTATGGCTGATGACCCCTTCGTGTTCGCCATGGCCAACCCCGACCCCGAGGTCCCGCCCGAGGCCGCCCTGCCCTACGCCGGCGTGCTGGCCACAGGGCGCTCCGACTACCCGAATCAGATCAACAACGTCCTGTGCTTTCCCGGTATCTTCCGTGGCGCGCTTCAATGTCGCGCTTCGCGCATCAATGAAGAGATGAAGCTTGCCGCGGCCCGTGCCATTGCCTCGATTATCACTGACGACGAACTTCATCCGGACTACATCGTTCCCTCAGTCTTCGATAAACGGGTTGCCGAGGCCGTCTCACGCGAAGTCGAAGAAGCCGCCTACCGCACTGGCGTTGCGCGCCGGATGCGGACGCATGCTGACTCAATCATGTGAGTGGTATTACAGCCAAACAGGGTGTAGATGTGCGATCCGCAGCAACGATGGCCGCATGTTAATGACTTAAGAGATAGGATTATTTCAACGGAATCCTTATTGCCAACAACTCGCTCTCTAGAGTAGTCTTGCCGAGCTGGATGCTTATCAGCGCCTTCTTGCCCCCTGTAAATTAAGTAAATTAAGCTACCAATTAGCCAGTCTCAACACCGCAGGTGCTTCTTAGCAATCAACCCTCACTCAATAAGCGAACCTGCTTTTTATCTTCCTCGATAGAGGTTGTAACGAGTGAGAGCATTACTCCCCGGCAGTGAAGCGGAAACATCCACAGCAGTTTGCCAAAGCCACATATCCGCCGCCGACAAAGAGAGTTTCGATGATTTTGTCAACTTGGCGGCGCGACTGTGCGAGGCCCCGATTTCGCTTGTCACAACCGGTGTTGCTAACGGCCAGCAATGCCTCGCGTCGCAGGTAGGATTGACGCTGCCGGCCATCTTCCGAAACGACGTATTCTCCGCACATACGATTTCGCAGCCCCGCCTGTTCATCGTCCGCGACGCTTCAGCGGATGAAAGATTTTCCACAAACCCTTTAGTGACCGCTGATCCGCGCGTGCGGTTTTACGCGGGCGCCCCTTTGGTTGCAACCGACGGTTGCGCGCTCGGCACGCTCGCTGTGATGGATTGTATGCCGCGTGAAC
>JACCUC010000265.1 GCA_013812065.1 Thermoleophilaceae bacterium
GGGTGGGCGACCTCGTGCCCGGCGCCGACAAGCCGGCGAACGAGCTGCTGGTCGGCGGCGTTGGGCCGTACACCCTGCAGAACGATGAGACGGCCCGGCTCGTCACCGACGTCCACTTCGTCAACCCCCAGACCGGAAAGGCGCTTCAGACCATCACCGACCCCGACAAGAATGCAGGAAGCAACTTCGGCTCGGGGATCACCCCCATGGGCGACCTCAATGGGGACAACTTCCTCGACTTCGGCGTCACGTCGTTCACCTCGGATGCGCCTCCGAACGGCGAGCCGGCCCAGGGACGGGCGTTCATCTTCCGCAGCAACAACACCCCGCCCCCGACCGTCCCGCCACTGCCCGCTCCGGGCAAGTGCGCAAACGACAAGTACGGGACAGGGGGGTCCGACAACATCCGCGGGACGAACTTCGGAGACCGGATCTTCGCCTTCGGCGGCAATGACGTGGTGAACGCACATGCGGCTGACGACTGCATCGACGGCGGGTCGGGCGCCGACCGACTTCTCGGCGGCGCCGGCCACGACAGCGTGGTCGCGCAAACCGGCGACGATCGCGCGTTCGGCCAAGACGGCAACGACCGCGTGTTCGGCGGGGCAGGTCACGACCGTGCGAGCGGGGGGGCGGGCCGCGACGTCGTCGCCGGTGGCAGCGGCCGCGACGTGCTGACGGGCGATTCCGGCGACGACCAGCTCTACGGAGAGAGCGGAAACGACTCGATCTACGCCGGGACCGGTCGCACTCGCATCGACGCGGGCACCGAGAACGACTCCGTCAGCGCCCGTAACGGCAGGGCCGACACGATCAACTGCGGCGGCGGCAGCGATACCGCGCGCGTCGACCGATTCGATCGGGTCGCCGGCTGTGAGCGGGTGAGCCGCGGCTAGCCGGCCAATGGCGACGACCGGCGCGCCCGCAGACCCCGCCGAGAGGAGGGATCTGCCCGGACCGGGGCCCCAGTCGCCTCGGTCGCCGCAGCCCCCGCATTCGCCCCCGCCGGGTGGCGGCCAGCGGGTGCGTGCCGGCGGGCGCCTGCCGTGGGGAATCGCGGGTGCCGCCCTCGTGCTCCTCGGCCTGGGGGCGGTGCTACTCGCGACCTCGCTCGACGGCGATCCCGAGGCCCGTGTCCTCAATGGGAACGCGCCGATCAATCCGGGTGCCCGGGATGCTCTCGACATCAGCGCCCACAACTCGCCGACGATTGCCCGCAATCCCACCAACGGTGCGAACCTGGCGGTGGCGAACCGCATCGACAGCCCGAGCTTCTCGTGCGCGCTGAACGTCTCCTACGACGGCGGCGGACACTGGTCGCAGGTGCCGATCCCGATTCCGCCCGGCGGGGAGGCGAAGTGCTACGCGCCGGACGTCACCTACGGCGCCGACGGGAAGATGTACCTGTCGTTCGTCACGCTCAAGGGACGCGCGAACTCGCCGAACGCGGTCTGGATCGTCACCTCGAACGATGGCGGTGAGACGCTATCGAACCCGGTCAAGGCGCTCGGTCCACTCTCCTTCCAGGTGCGTCTGACGGCCGACCCAGCCGAGCCGGGCCGGATTTACCTCACGTGGCTCGAGGCCTCCGACGTCGGCCTGTACCGTTTCTCGGGTCCCGGGAACCCGATCAACGTCGCGCGATCGGACAACGGAGGCGGGACCTGGGAGCGGCCGGTGCGCGTGAGCAGCCCGAGGCGCGGTCGCGTGCTTGCCCCGTCTCCCGCCACCGGCCCGCGCGGCGAGCTGTACGTGCTGTTCCTCGATCTCGGCCAGGACACCCTCGACTATGAGGGCGCGCACGAGGGCAAGGGCGGGCCGCCCTACCAGGGCCCTTGGCAGCTCGTCCTCGCACGCTCCCGGGACCGAGGCCAGACCTGGCAGGAGTCCGTCGTCGACGACCGGCTCACCCCCACCGAGCGGTTCATCGCGTTCACGCCGCCGTACCCCTCGCTCGCCGTCGATCGCGGCAGCGGGCGCCTCTACGCCGGCTTCCAGGATGGCCGCTTGGGCGACGCCGACGTCTCCGTGTGGTCGCTCGCGCAGGGCTCCGATACGTGGGAGGGACCGGTCCGGGTAAACGACACGCCCAGGCGCGATCGGACGGCGCAGTACCTGCCGAAGTTGGGCGTCGCGCCGGACGGTCGCCTCGACGTCGTGTACTTCGACCGCCGGGCCGACCGCGCGAACGTCATGAACGAGGTCTCGCTCCAGTCCTCGTTCGACGAGGGCGAGAGCTTCATCCCGCGGACGAAGCTCGCCGAACGTGGCTTCAGCTCGCGGATCGGCTACGGCAGCGAGCGCGGGATGACCGACCTCGGCAGCCGGCTCGGGCTCGTCGCGACCGATTCCCGGGCGCTCGCCGCGTGGGGCGACACCCGCGCCGGCACCCGCGCGTCCAACAAGCAGGACCTCGGTCGCGCCGTCGTGGCCTTCTCAGATCCGCCGCGGCTCTCGGGACCGCTCAAGTGGCTCTTGATCATCGGCGGCATCGCGGTCCTCCTGGCCGGCGTGGGGGTGCTCGTCGTAGGCTTCCTCCGGCGGAGGACGGGGGCGCCGCTCACGCCGTGGCGGCGGACCGGCTAGCGCAGAGCGGCCGCGGTCTCCGGGTGGCTCTGCTCGGGAAGGGGGGCGTCGGGAAGTCGGTTGTGGCCGGAACCATGGCCCGCCTGCTCGCCCGCCGTGGACGGCGCGTCCTCGCTCTCGACTCCGACACCATGCCGGGGCTCGCCTTCAGCCTGGGCGCCGAGGAGCCGGCGGAGCCGACACTCGGCGCGGCCGTGGAGAAGGACGAGCGCGGCCGCTGGCGCCTGCGCAAGGGCATCGGGCCGGTGCGTGCGGTCCGTCGCTACGCCACGCCGGCCGCCGACGGCGTGCGCCTGCTGCAGTGCGGAAAGCTCGGCGGCAGCGAGGCCCCGGCGATGATGGGCGCCGCCAACGGGTTCTACCGCGTCGTCGAGCGGCTTCCCGAGGCCTCCGCTCTGGCGGGCTGGGACCTGGTCGGCGACCTTCCGGCCGGCCCGCGCCAGGCGGCGTTCGGCTGGGCCCGGTACGCCGATACCTTCGTCGTGCTCGTCGAGCCGACCTGGCAGTCGGCCTTGACGGCCCGTCGGTCAGCCGGAATCGTTCGAGCCGGTGGCGCGACGGTGGCGATGGTCGCGAACAAGGTCGCCGGCGACGACGGACGCGCCCGCATCGAGCAGATTCTGGGGGAATCGGTGATCGACTGCATCCCGCGCGACCCGTGCGTGGCCGCTGCGGAGCGACTCGGCGTGCCGCTGCTCGACCACGCGCCGGCGGCGCGGACCGTCGGGGTGGTCGACGAGCTGGTCGAGCGCCTGCTGAGCACGCTGCGGCCGCCGGACGGCGACGGTACCCTTCAACCGATGGCGGAAAAGGTGAGTCCGAGATGAAGATCGCAGTCGCCGGGAAGGGTGGGGCGGGAAAGACGACGGTCTCCGGAACCCTCGCGCGGGCCCTCGCCCGCGAGGACCACGAGGTCCTGGCCCTCGACGCCGACACGAACCCGATGCTCGGCGTCTCGCTCGGCGTCGGCCCCGAGGAGACCGAGCGCCTCAACGCCGTGCGCCAGGCGATCGACGACGGAGAGGTCGAGCACCAGAGCACCACCGACGCACTGATCGAGAACTGCGGCACGGACGCGCCCGACGGGGTGCGGCTCGTCGTCGTCTCGCGCATCGATCGGGTTGATCCCGGCTGCCCGTGATGCGGGGTCTCGCCCGAGCAGTTGCTCGGTGAGCTCGACGACAACCGCCGCATCGTCATCTGCGACTTGGAGGCCGGCGTCGGCTCGGTCGTCCGGGTGGGACAGGCCGACCTGGTGCTGGTCGTGGCCGAGGCCACGACCAAGTCGATCGAGGTCGCGCGGCGGGCGGTCGAGATCGCCGGAGACGGCCCGCAGGTGGTGGTGATCGCAAACCGCGTGTGCGAGGAGGCCGACACCGCTGCGGTTCGTGACGCGGTTCCCGGTTGCGAGGTGATCGTCCTTCCCGAAGAGCCGGCGATCGCCCGCGCCGACCGCGAAGGGGTCGCGCCGATCGACGTGGACGCCGGCGCCCCCGGCGTGCGCGCGATCGTGGCGCTCGCCGAGCGGGTGGCCGGTGGGGCGGCGGTCGGGTCGTCTTCGCTCTCTACGTCCTGAGAGAGCCCCGGCGCACCTGCCGCGGACTCGTCAGTCGGACGACCGCGGTTGTCGCCGCATGCTCGGCGAGCTCTCGGAGGATCCGCGGGCGCGATTTGCGGGGGAACTCCCAGACGATGTAGCGCAGGAACCTCAGATGACGTCGATCGAGTCGCTCGGGACAACCGGGCGCGGTGTTGGCCTGGCCGCGCCCGGCCGCGACCCGCCAAGTGGCCCGCCAGGCGCATCGCCAAGCCGCCAGGTCGAGGAAGAGCACGGTGTCGGCGGCGCTCAGCCGCACGTCGAGGGCGCTCAGGTAGTTGCCGTCGATGACCCACGAGCCGGCGCCCACGAGGTGCGCGTGTCGTGCTCGCCACGCGGCCGGGTCGGCGCGCTGCCAGCCGGGCGACCAGTAGTGCTCGTCGAGGTGGACCACCGGCAGCCCGAGCTGTCGCCCGAGTGCGCGCGCGAGATTCGACTTGCCCGCGCCGCCGCAGCCGATCACCGCCACCCGTTGCACCTCAGCGTACGGCGGTGCCATGCTGATCCTGGCGGGACTGGCCGTACTTAGGTCGCCGCCGGCCGTGGCCTCCGCGCAAGCCCCTCGGCGGCCGGCTCGCGGCTCGAGGGGGCTCGTTCGCTCGCCACCGGCGCCTCCGAGCCCGGTCGGCTGGGCCAGCGGCGGAACATCCAGATCGCGGCGCTCACGAAGAGCACCACCAGCC
>JACCUC010000272.1 GCA_013812065.1 Thermoleophilaceae bacterium
GGCCCGCGGCGCCCTTGGGGCGCCGGTTGGCCGTTAGAGCGGTCCGATGCGGTCGACGGGCCAGTAGGTGAAGAACGCCTTTCCGACGATCCAGTCCTCTGGGACGGGTCCCCACTCGCGGCTGTCGGCACTCTCCCCACGGTTGTCGCCCATCATAAAAAAGTGATCGGCCGGGATCGTGATCTCCTCGGGCAGGTCGCAGATCGGGCAGTTGGCGTCGGGGCGGACGAACGGCTCGGACTGGCGCTCGCCGTTGAGGTAGACCCGACCGTCGACCACCTTGAGCCGGTCCCCCGGACCGGCGACCACGCGCTTGATGAAGTTCGTGTCGGACCGCTGGTTGGTCGGCTCGGGGCAGGCTTGGTCGGCGGGCACGCCGAGGTCGCCGCAGGATCCGTCGTCCGCGCCGGCGGGCGGGTTGAAGACCACGACGTCGCCGCGGTCGGGCTCGGAGAACCGGCCGCCGACCCGATCGACGAGCACGCGTTGGCCGACCGCAAGCGTGGGCACCATCGACTCGCTCGGGATCCGGAAGGGCTTGACCACGAAGGCCTGGATGCCGAGCGCGAGGCCGACCGCGACGATGACGATCGAGAGCGTCTCGGTGAGCGGATTCTTGGCCCGCGCCCTCCTTGCCGACACCGCCATCTAACGGCGCCGGAGTCTCACGAGGACGAGCCTTCTCCGCCCTCGGGCGCGGACGCGACCGGTTCGGCGCCGCCGGGCTCGGCCGCGGGCTGTGGTGGTGGCACCGGCGCCTCGGGGACGACGGTCACGCTCCGGACGTCCCGGCGCTCGCGCACACGCGCGCGGCGACCGACCCGGCCGCGGAGGTAGTAGAGCTTCGCCCGGCGGACGTCACCGCGCGCGGCGACCTCGATGCGCTCGATCTTCGGCGAGTGCACCGGAAACGTCCGCTCGACGCCGACTCCGAAGGACTGCTTGCGCACCGTGAAGGTCTCGCGCGCGCCCGAGCCCTGACGCTTGAGGACGGTGCCCTCGAAGACCTGGGTGCGGCGCCGGGTCCCCTCGATGACCTGGAAGTGGACGCGCAGCCGGTCGCCCGGGTCGAAGGAGGGGCGCTCACGCAGCTGCTCCCGCTCGAGGGTGTCGATGATTCCGGTCATCACAGAGAGGGCGCGACCACCCGAACCGACGCCCGCGCGCAAGGCGGGATGGTAGCGGAGGAGGCCCGTCGGCTCGAGACGCGGCTGTCCCCGCGAGCCGGGTGGGTCAGGTGCGTCCCTCGGGCTCGGCTCCGCTCGTCCGCGCGCGGCGCTCGCGGCTGCGCGCGAGCCGCCACGCGCGGATCCGGGCGTGATCGCCGGAGACGAGCACCTCCGGCACGCCGTGCCCTCGCCACTGGGCCGGCCGGGTGAAGTGCGGATACTCCGGACCGCCGTCGAGGGCCGGGCTGAACGACTCCTCGAGCGCGCTCTCGGCGTGGCCGAGGGCGCCGGGCAGCTTGCGCAAAACGGCGTCGCAGACCACCATTGCCGCGAGCTCGCCCCCGGACAGGACGTACGGCCCGATCGAGACGACGTCGGAGGCGAGGTGCTCGTGGACCCGCTCGTCGAAGCCCTCGTAGCGCCCGCAGAGCAGCGTGAGGTCCGTCTCACCCGCGAGCTCGACGGCGAGCGCGTCGTCGAAGCGCCGTCCCCCGGCGGCGAGGGCGATCACCCGGCGATCGGCGGGAAGCTCGACCGGATCGATCCCGTAGTGGGTACGCAGCGCAGCCTCGACGACGTCGACCCGGATCACCATCCCCGCGCCGCCTCCGTAGGGCGTGTCGTCGACCTTTCCGGCCGAGAGTGGCGTCGTGGCGCGCAGGTCGACCGTCCGCAGCTCGTGCCCGAGCTCCTCGGCGTTGCGCACGTGGCGCTGCTCGCGAAGCCACCCGAACCATGCCGGGAAGATCGTGAAGACGTCGATCCTCACTCAGCCCTCCGGTCCTCGAGCATCGTCCTCGCCGAGGCCGAGGAAGGCCCGATTCACGTCGATGACGCGCGCGCCGGGGTCGATGCTCCGCACCGCGTCGGACACGAGCGGGATCAGCAGCCGGCCCTCCCCGACCTCGAGCAGGTCGCACGACGGCCCGGCGAGCACCCGGCGAACCTCTCCGAGCCCCTCCACTCGGGCGCCGACCAGATCCTCTACGAGCCACTCGCCGGGGCCGAGCGGGGCGAGCGCCTCGTCGACGAGCACCGCCTCACCTCGCCGCGCGGCCGCCTCGGCGCGAGTCTCGACCCCCGCGATCCGCAACAGTGGTCGCTCGCTCGTCCCCGCTCGACGCTCGACGCGCGCCCGCCGCCCGGCCACGACGACCTCCCCGCCCGGAGCGAGCGCCTCGTGGGCCGCTTCGACCGCGCCCTCGACCCAAAAGCTCCCGTCGCGCCCGTGAACGGCGCCCACCCGGCCCACGCTGAGCAGGCGGCCCTGAGGACTCAATCCACGACGTCGATGAGCACGCGCCGGCCCTGCTTGACCGCCGCCGCGCGAGCGAGCTGGCGCAGCGCGCCGATCGTCCGACCTCCGCGACCGATCACCTGGCCGACGTCGTCCTCGGCGACGCTCAACTCGAGCACCAGCGTGCCGTCGTCTTCCTCGAACTGCTCGACCGACACCGCGTCGGGGTTGTCGACGAGCGCCCGGGCCAGGAAGGCGAGCAGCTCGACCATGGCGGCGAAGCTAGCCGGCGTCGCCGCTGGGCGCGACGGGCTCCTCGGCCGCCGCGGCCTCGGGCGTCTCGCCCGGCTCGACCGTCGGCGGGTCCGCTCCCTCGGCCGGCTCGTCCAAAACCGCCGGGGCGGGCGTTGGCT
>JACCUC010000277.1 GCA_013812065.1 Thermoleophilaceae bacterium
ACGACTGACGCCGGAGCCGACGACCGCCGCTGCGCGCGCTCGGGCTCGTCGTTGGCGAGGCTCCATGAGATTGCCGAGGCGGTCGTGGTTCGCACGACGTCCCACGCTCTCCGCTGCAATCGCCCCGAGCCGCTCACCCGGCCGGGTAGCGTTCCGCCCATGCCCCGCCCCCGCATCGGCCTCTGCGCCGCCCTCGAGGACGTCAACTACCGCGTCTGGAACGAGGCGGCGGTGATGCTCCCGCGCGCCCACACCGACGCGGTCGCGCGCGCGGGCGCCTTGGCGCTTCTGCTCCCGCCAGACGACGCCCTCGCCGAGCGCCCCGACGAGGCCCTCGACGTGCTCGACGGCCTCCTGCTCGCCGGCGGCTCCGACGTCGACCCGCTGAGCTACGGCGCGCCGCCCCATCCGAGCGTGACCGAGACCGACCCCGCCCGCGACCGCTTCGAGCTCGCGCTCACCCACCGCGCCCTCGAGCGCGAGCTGCCCGTGCTCGGCATCTGCCGGGGGATGGAGCTGCTCACTGTCGCCACGGGCGGCACCCTCGTCCCCCACCTTCCCGACGTGCTCGCAAGCGACCGCCACCGCGATGAGCCGGGCGTCTTCGGCGAGCACGAGGTCCGGCTCGAGCCCGGCTCGCTCGCCGCGCGCGCGGTGGGGGGAGAGCGCACGAGCGTCAGGTCTCACCATCACCAGGCCGCCGACGAGCTCGGGGAGGGAGTCGTCGCGAGCGGATGGTCGGTCGAGGACGGCATCGTCGAGGCCATCGAGGTGCCCGGTGCGGGCTTTGCCCTCGGCGTCCTCTGGCACCCGGAGATCGACGTGGGGAGCGCGGTGATCGCAGCGTTCGTCGAGGCGGCGAGGGCGGCGCGGGAGTCAGTCGCGGCGCCGGCGTCCCCTCTCGGCTAGCCGCGGCCCTCGAGCGGCAGGACGAGCCGCACGTGGCGCCGGGCCACGAGCATGAAGCCGACCTGCTGAGCCTCGCGCGACCCGTCGAGCGGGGTCACCGCCGCGTCCTCGATCGAGAAGAAGTCCCGATCGTCCTGGTTGACGTAGTCGGACAGGCGGCTGCGAAAGCCCTCGGCGGGGAGGGTGAGCATGCCCTCGATGCGGTAGCGGTCGGTCTCGACGAAGACCGGCTCGCGGCGCTGGTGGCTGCTCACCGGCGGGATGCTAACCGGGCGGCGGCGGAGGGGGAGGCGGCGCGGGAGTGGCCGGCGCTGAAGACGCGATGAGCGCGTACACGACGAAACCGGCGAACAGGCCGAGCCAGATGAGCTGGTAGACGCCCCCGAAGCTGCGCCGCCGCAGGCGCCACCACGCCAGCGCGCCGCCGACCAGGCCGACGATCCCCGCCACGATTGCGGTCGGCTCGAGCACCCACGGCGTGAAGGCGACGCCGAAGGCGACCGGCAGCGAGGACTGGAAGACCATCGCGCCGGTGATGTTGCCGAGCGCCAGGCTGTCCTTGCCGTCGCGAACCCAGATGAAGCTGTTCGCCTTCTCGGGCAGCTCGGTCGCGAGCGGGGCGAGCACGAGAGCGAGCACGAGGATCGGTACCCCGAGCCCGGTCGCCACCGCCTCGATCTCGGCCACGAACAGGTTCGCCCCTCCCACGATCGCGGCGATCGAGAGCACGAGCTGGAGGATGAGCTGGAAGGTATTCGGTGGGTCGTCGCGCGTCCAGTCGAAGAACAGCGGGCTGGGCTCCTCCTCTTCGACCTCGCCTCCACGGCGGACCGTCATCACGACGTAGGCGACATAGGCGAGCACGAAGACGATCGCGATCGCGATCCGGAGCGTGGTGCCGAGCCCGAGTCCGCCGATCAGGATCGCGACGCCGAAGAAGGCGAGAAAGAAGGCGAAGTCGCGCTGGCCCGTGTCGACCTGCGACTGGATCTCGCGGCCCTGTTCGCGCCGCTTCTTGAAGATCGTCGCCGAGAGACCGACGAGCGCCATGGCGAGCGTGCCGAGCAGAAACGGCGCACCGATGATCGCTCCGATGGCGATCGCCTGCTGCGCCGGGTCGGAGCCCTTGATGATGGCGATCACGGGGATCACCGACTCCGGCAGGGCGGTGGCCACCGCGGCGAGCAGGCTTCCGATCGCACCCTGTCCGAGCCCCAGGCTCCGGCCGGCCCACTCGACGGAGTTCGTAAAGAAGACCGCCCCCACGACGATGAGGACGAACGAGACGGCCAGGAGCAGGATGGTCACCCGCCGGGAGTCTCCCAGAACGGTGTCCGCCTAACGTAAG
>JACCUC010000315.1 GCA_013812065.1 Thermoleophilaceae bacterium
GCCTCGCAGTATGCCCCGCGCCCCGGCCCGGCCGCCGCGGGGTGTCAGCCCGCCGGCTCGAGCTCCGCCTCCGCGACGGCGCTCGGGCGGCCGCACCGCTCCCCCCGGGTCAGCACCAGCGTCGTGACCAGGGCGACCACCGCTCCGACCGCGCCCATCGCGAACGCCGCTGTGAAACCAGCCTCAACGGGAATCCTCGTGCCTGCGAGCGTGCTTGCCGAGATGATCGTCGCCGCGAGCTGGGCTCCGACGGCGGCGCCGATCGTCCGCATGATGGTGTTGATCCCGGTGGCAACGCCGGTCTCCTCGGGCCGCGCGTTGTCGACCGCGAGCCTCCCGATCGCGGCAAAGGAGAAGGCGAGCCCGATCCCGAGCAGGGCCATGCACGCGTAGACGTTCCACGGCTCGTCGTGGAAGAGCGCGAACAGTCCGACGCCCGAGCCCGCGGAGACGATGCCGATGCGAAGCGGGATCACCGGCCCGAGGCGCGAGCCGAGCGAGCCCGCGAAGGGGCCGAGGAGCATCATGGCGAGCGACGACGGAAGGAAGAACAGGCCCGACTCGATCACCGAGGCGCCGAAGCCGTAGCCGACTCGCTCGGCCAAGGGGCCCGGGAGCCCGGCCGGCATCTGGACGAACGCCGGCAGCGAGATGAAGGTCGAGAACATCGAGAACCCGATGAGCAGGGTGATCACGTTGGTGGCCGCCATCTTCGGGCGCGACAGCATGGCGAGGTCGACCATCGGCTCGGGCACGCGCCGCTCGATGCCCACCCACACGGCGAAGAGCGCTCCGCTCACCACGAGCAGGCCGATCACGCCGGCCGAGCTCCAGCCCCATGCGGTTCCCTGGCTGATCCCGAGCAGCAGGGAGGCCAGGGCCAGCGACAGCGCGCCCGCCCCCGCGTAGTCCGGCCTGGTCGGGACGCTCGTCGGCGACTCGGGCACCAGGACGGCGATGAGTCCAGCGGCTGCGAGCACGGGAATTCCGCCGATCAGGAACAGCCACTGCCAGTCGAGGTTCTCGAGGATCACGCCGCTCATGACGAGCCCGATCCCGCCGCCGGCGCCGAACACCGAGCTCACCGTGCCGATGCCGAGACCGACCTTCGCGGCCGGAAACTGGTCGCGGATGATCCCGAAGGAGAGTGGGAAGACCGCGGCCCCCGCTCCCTGGAGGACTCGACAGGCGACGAGCGATTCGAGGCTCCACGAGAACGCCGCCCCGAGCGAGCCGAGGCCGAAGACGGTGAGCGAGAGCGCGAGCACGCGCTTCTTCCCGTAGGCGTCGCCGAGCTTGCCGAGCAGCGGGGTCAGCACCGAGGAGGAGAGAAGGAAGCCGGTGGCGATCCAGGTCACGCCGTTGGCGGTCGAGCCGAACTCTCGCTGGAAGAAGGGGAGCGCGGGGATCACGAGCGTCTGCATCAGCGCAAAGGCGATGCCGGCCGTCGTGAGTAACGCGAGGATGGCCTGCCACGGTCGGCGGGGCGCGTCGGGGGCCTCAGGCAAGGTGTTCCCTCGGTCGATCGTGGTGGCCCGGCGTCAGAGCTCGTCGATCAGGTCGGCGAGGCGGCGCAGGAGACGCGTGGCGTCGGCCTGCTCTCGCGGCTCGAGCCGATCGAACAGCTCTGCGCGCTTGGCGGCGACGGCGGCGCGCTTGGCGGCCACGAGCTCTCGCCCGCTCCGGGTGAGGCACACGTTCACGCAGCGTCGGTCGCGCGGATCGGCGCTGCGGGCGACGATGCCGGTGCGCTCGAGGCCGTCGAGCATGCGCGTGGCCGTCGGCGCGGTGACGCCCGCCGCCTCGGCGATGCGACCCACGGTCAGGCTGTCCGGGCCGTCGAGAGCCTCGAGCAGGTGGAGCTGGGAGGGGGTGAGAGCGAGCCCGTCCTCCCGGCTCAGGCGTGCCCGCGCGCGGCGCGTGGCCAGCCCGAAGGCCTCCCACGCCGTCGCGAACTGCTCGGCTTCGGGCGCGCCGGCGCTCGGTGATCTCGTTTCGAGATCTGCGGTCACGGAGAGAACCATAGCGACCTAAATGTTGCTCAGCTAACTACTTCCCCCGGAAATAGTCGCCGTTCGGGCGGCTGGTTCTGTCCGGCCTGATCGGGATGATTCGCCTGCAAATGAGGGGTTCTGTGGGCGATCGAGGGGGTCCGGGTGCTGCGCTTGTCGGCGGG
>JACCUC010000019.1 GCA_013812065.1 Thermoleophilaceae bacterium
CGCCCGCCGCGGCCACGGCGCCGGCGGCGTCGAGAATGCGCTGGCCGCAGCGGCGGCTGCGCCCCAGCTCCACCCGGGTCGCGTGGGCCTGCTCCTCGAGGAAGGCGAGCAGGTTCGAGTCGGCGCCGTCGCGTAGAGGCGCGCCGGCATCGTCGCCGGTCACCGTGACGTCGCCATGGCCGCGCAGGTGTCGCAGCACGGCGGACTGGGCTCGGTTGGCATCCTGAAGGTCGTCGACGAGAACGTTGCGAAAGCGTTCGGCCACCCGCTCGCGCACTCCGGTGCGCTCGCGCAGTAGGCGCTCGACCCGCAGTACCAGGTCGCCCGCGTCGAGCGCGCCGCGCTCCGCCAGGAGATCGTCGTGGCGCTCGTACACCGCCGCGACTTCGAGCTCGCGCTCGGCGGCGCCGCGCGCGGCGGGGTCGTCGGCCGAGCGCGAGAGCGTGACCTCGGCGCGGCGGCGCAGGTCGCCCGCTCCCACCAGGGACTCCTTCAGCCTGTCGATGCGGGCGACGAGCCTCGCCACGAGCGGCGCGGGGTTGCCGCGGATCTCATGGTGGCTCAGCGGGAGGTCGTCGATTCGCTCGAGCAGGAGCGCGACACGGTCTGGGCGGCTGACGGACACGAAGAAGGGGTCGAGGCCCGCCTCGAGGGCCTCGTCGCGAAGCAGGCGCCGGCAGAGGTCACCGAAGCCGAGGATCCACAGCTCCTCGTACGGCCGCTCGACGAGCGCCTCGACCTGGCAGCGCATACGCTCGGCCGCCGCAGTCGAGAAGGTCAGGCCGAGGATGGCGGTCGCGGGCACGCCGTGCTCCACGAGCCACGCGATCCGCCGTGTCACGACGCGCGTCTTACCCGTTCCCGGGCCGCCGGCGACGAGCAGCGGACCGCCGGGATGGGTGACGGCCGCGCGCTGGTCAGCGGAGAGGCCGTCGAGTGGGTCTGGCATCTGCCTAGGATAGGACGCCGATGGCCGTCTCCGAGCGATCCGATCCCGCCCTCGCCGCCGACTGGCTCTCGCTCTGCCGGCGAGCCACGAACGGTGTGCGGGCGGCT
This sequence comes from Thermoleophilaceae bacterium, assembly GCA_013812065.1. Taxonomy (GTDB): domain Bacteria; phylum Actinomycetota; class Thermoleophilia; order Solirubrobacterales; family Thermoleophilaceae; genus JACCUC01. The sequence continues at coordinate 1,057 of JACCUC010000019.1, forward strand.
CTGGCGGACTATCCGCGCCCCGAGGACCGCGCCCGCACCACCGGCCGCGGCGAGGGCGGCGACCTAGCGCTCGCCATCGACCGTGCGGCCGAGGACGCGATCTTCGCCGAGCTCGAGGCCCTCGGGGCGCCACTCACCGCCGTCTCCGAGGAGCGCGGTCACGTCGCGATCGCGGGCGGCGGACCGGCCCACGTCGTCGTCGACCCGATCGACGGGTCGCTGAACGCCAAGCGCCGCGTCCCCTTCCACTGCCTCTCGATCGCCGTGGCCTCGGGAGCGACGATGGAGGAGGTCGAGTTCGGCTACATCGCCGAGCTCGGGACCGGCGCTGGAGACGGCGGCGAGTGGTGGGCCGAGGGCGGCGCGGGCGCCCACCTCGACGGCGAGCGGATCGCCGTCTCCGAGCGGACCGACGACTCGCCCCCACTCGAGGTGCTCGCGATCGAGTCCGCCGATCCCCGCATCGTCGCCGCCACGGCCGAGTCGCTCGCCGCCACGGGCGCGCACCGGCTGCGCGCGCTCGGGGCGATCGCCCTGTCGCTGTGCCTCGTGGCCGGCGGGCGCGCCGATGCCATGGTGAGCCTCGCGCCGTGCCGATCGGTCGACGCGGCCGCGGGACAGCTCATCGTGCGCGAGGCGGGCGGCGTCGTGATCTTCCCGGACGCCCGCGACGCCGACGGTCGTACGCCGCTCGATCTCTCGATGCGCTCGCGGGTCATGGCGGCGTGGCGCCAGGAGCAGCTCGATGCACTCGCCGAGGCGCTTGGCGGCCCTCCCGATCGGGAATAGCCCGGCCGTGGCCACGAGGCTCCGCCGCTCGGACTGCTCCGGTCCCGGCATAACCCGTCGCGGGCGCGGGCGCGGCTTCGAGTACCGCGACGAGAGCGGCGAGCGGATCGAGGACGAGGACACGATCGCCCGCATCCGGGAGCTGGTCATCCCGCCCGCGTGGCAAGAGGTCTGGATCTGCCCGCACCCGGGTGGCCATATCCAGGCCACCGGCGTCGACGCGCGCGGGCGCAAGCAGTACCTCTACCACGAGAAGTGGCGCGAGCGCCGCGACCGCGAGAAGTTCGACGACATGCTCGGCTTCGCGCGCGCGCTGCCGCGCATGCGCGAGCGGGTGAACGCCGACCTGGCCCTCGACGACCTCTCGCGCGAGCACGTGCTGGCCTGCGCCGTGCGCCTGCTCGACCGCGGCTTCTTCCGTGTCGGCGGCGAGGAGTACGCGGCCGAGAACGAGAGCTTCGGCCTCGCGACCATGCGCAAGGAGCACCTGCGCATCGACGGCCGCACGATCACCTTCGACTACCCGGCCAAGAGCGGCCGGCGTCTCGTGCGCTCGTTCGTCGACCAGGAGATCTGCGACGTCATGCTCAAGCTCAAGCGCCGCCGCGGAGGCAGCCCCGAGCTGCTCGCCTACAAGCGCGGGCGCAGCTGGATCGACATACGCTCGGAGGACGTCAACGAGTACCTCAAGGAGGTCACTGGCCGTGAGTTCTCGGCCAAGGACTTCCGCACCTGGAACGCGACGGTGCTCGCGGCCACGGCGCTGGCGGTCGGGGGGCCGATGGCCGGCGCCTCGCAGACGGCGCGCAAGCGCGTCAAGACCCGCGCGGTAAAGGAGGTCGCCCACTACCTCGGCAACACCCCCGCGGTTGCGCGCTCCTCCTACATCGACCCGCGCGTCTTCGACCGCTTCGACGCCGGGCTCACCATCGGCGGTGCGCTCGCGGGCCTCGTCTCCGGCGACGACGTCGGCGCGCCGGGGGTGCAGTCCGAGCTCGAGGGCCCCGTGCTCGACCTCATCGCCGGCGCGGAGTCGGGGGCGATCGAGCGGGTGGCCTGACCACCGCCTGCCCAAGCTCGAGCCCGCGGTCGAGGGCGGCGCGGCGGCCGTGTGGCCGCTCGTGCCGGGAGCGGCGCGCAGCCGACGTGTGCATGTTCTACGCTACGCAGTTCAGGCAATCGCGCGATGCGGGCGTCGAGCACGACTCGTCCCCCATCGCCCGCCGCGAGGCGGCCTCCCACGGATCAGCCACGCAGGCTCGGGTCCGGGTCGGTTCGGCGCAGAGCGACTCCCCGCGAAGCGCCGGCCGACCGCTGCGCGCGACGCCTCAGGGCTCCGCCGGTGCGGGCTCGGGCGCGTCCTCCCGTGACTCCTCCCGCCCGCGCCCGGCGCGCTCGGCCTCGTCCTCCGCCTGCCCCCGCTCGCCTGCGCTCGCGAGGCGTGGGGACGCGTAGTGCAGCACCCGTCTCGTCACCGCAGCGACGGGCACGGCCAGAAACGCGCCGGCGATGCCCGCGAGTGCCCCGCCCGCGGTCACCGACAGCAAAGTGACCGCCGGATGGAGCTCGACCTGCCGGCCCATGACGACCGGCTGCAGCAGGTTGCCCTCGATCTGCTGGACGACCAGGGTGGCCACGACGACCAGGAGCGCGTCCTCGAGGCCACCGGAGACGAGGGCCACGAGTGCCGCCACCGCTCCGGCCACAACCGCCCCCACCAGCGGAAAGAACGCGGCAAAGAAGGTGAGGACCGCGAGCGGCAGCACCAGCGGCACGCCGATGACCAGAAGGGCCAGGCCGATGAACACCGCATCGAAGATGCCGATGATGACCACGCCGACGAGGTAGGACTGAAGGGTCTCCCAGATCTGAGGAACGAGCTCCTCGACGTTGCGACGGCGGCTCTCTGGCACCGCCGCGCGCAGCCAGCGGTAGAAACGGGGGCCGTCCTTGACGAAGAAGAAGAGCAGGAAAAGGGTGACGAGAGCAGCGATCGCGAGCTCGACGGCGAGGCCGGCGGCCCCGAGCACCTGCCCCGCGAGGCCGGCGATTCCGGACTGGACGGCGCGGAAGGCCTGCGCCAGGGCTCGCTCGAACTGGTTCTCGGAGACCGGGAAGACACTCAGCACGAAACGCTCGATCTCTCGCAGACCCTGGGCCACGTTGAGGTTGACCGCCCTGAACTGCCCCACCACCTCGGGGACGACCAGCAGGTTGATCCCCACGAGGAGGGCGAGCAGGCCGAGCAGCGTTACCACGGCGACGATCCAGTCGGGCAGCGGGGTCCTTCTCAGGCGCCGGGCGACCGGCTCGACGAGCGCGGCCAGCAACAGGGCGGCGATGACCGGCAGGACGACGACCCGCAGGCGCGCGATGAGCCAGAGCACGAGCACCGCCGCCCCCACGAGCAGTAACAAGCGCCAGGCGTAGGCGCTCGCCCGGCGGAGCCCGCCGGGGACGAGATCCGCCGCAGGCGTGGTGGGTGTGGACTCGGGCATGGTGGCGGGGCCGGGGTCGAAGCCAGCCGTCGTTCAAGCTATCGCGCCCGTCGGTCTCCGGCCCGTCGGCCGGTCGCCTCGCGGGCGCAGGCGGGTAGGAAGGCTGGGAAGCACGGCCCGACCAAACCTGACGAGGAGCCACCATGCAAGTCGCCATCGCCGGAGGCCACGGCCAGATCGCCCTCCGCCTCACCCGCCTCCTTCACGACCGCGGCGACACGATTCGCTCGCTCATCCGTAACCCCGACCACTCAGACGACATCCACGGCGCCGGTGGCGAGCCCGTTGTCTGCGACCTGGAGTCGGCGAGCGACGACCAGGTGGCCGAGGCGGTCGGCTCGGTCGACGCGGTGGTCTTCGCCGCGGGGGCTGGGCCCGGCAGCGGCTCCGAGCGCAAGGAGACGGTGGACTACGGCGGCGCGGTCAAGCTGATCGCCGCCGCCAAGGCCAACGGGATACCCCGCTACGTGATCGTGAGCGCGATCGGCGCCGACCCGGACCTCGAGGGTGACGAGACCTTCGCCGTCTACATGCGCGCGAAGGGCCGCGCCGACGCAGAGCTCGCCGCGAGCGGGCTCGAGTACACGATCGTCCGCCCGGGCTCTCTGACCGACGACCCGGGCACCGGACGAGTCGAGGTCGGCGAGCGCCTCGACGGGGGCTCGATCAGCCGCGACGACGTCGCCGCGGTGGTGGCGGAGGCGCTCCACGATCCGGCCGCGGTCGGCCGGACCTTCGACCTCGTCGCCGGCAAGACGCCGGTCGACCAAGCGATCGCCTCGCTGTAGGGAAGCCCGCCGCTACGCCTTGCCGTCTCCTCCGCGGTCAGCCTCAGGGCGATGCTCTCGAGGCTCTTGCGACGCCGACATCGTCCCTGACCCGGGTTTAGGCGGGCACGAGCGGGAGAGGAGGTCGGGAGCCGCCGACCCAGCAGAGGAGCCTCCCCGTGCCCGACATCCGCTACTGGACCCAGCTCGCCACGGAGCAGTTCACCCCCACCAGCATCGTCGAGCAGGCGGTCGCCACCGAGGAGGCCGGCTTCGACGGGCTCAGCCTGAGTGACCACTACCAGCCGTGGTGGGAACCGGGAGAGTCGGGGCACGCGTTCACGATGCTCGGCGCCGCCGGCCAGGCCACCGAGCGCGTCGCCATCGGCACCGGCGTCACCGCGCCGGTGCACCGTTATCACCCCGCGGTCGTGGCCCAGGCCTTCATGACCCTCGAGGCCCTCAACCCCGGACGCGCTTACCTCGGCGTCGGCTCGGGGGAGTCGCTCAACGAGACCCCCTGCGGGATGGACTGGCCGCCCGTCCGCGAGCAGGTCGACCGCATGGAGGAGGCGCTCGAGATCATCGGCCGCCTGTTCGACGGCGAGCGGCTCGACTACGACGGTCGCTTCTTTCGCACGAAGCGTGCGCTGC
>JACCUC010000022.1 GCA_013812065.1 Thermoleophilaceae bacterium
GCCAGAAGCGGCGAGGCTCAGCGGTGGGGCGGACGATCAGATGCGAACGAAACCGTGGCGGCTCAAGCCACGCGGGCGCGAACGAGACTGTGGCGGCCCGATGCGAACGAAACCGTGGCGGCCGTCACCTAGCCTCCACCGGCGACAGGCACCGGACCGAGGCGTTTCCTTGGGCTTCGAGGAGGGCGGCGAGGCCCGCCGGCTGCGACCGAGTCAGCGGCGCGGACAGCGTGCGCCGAGCCGTTCGCTTATCTTCGCGCCATGCGCGTTGCCGTCCTCGGAGGGGGTCTCCAGGGAGCGTGCGTGGCCATGGAGCTCGCCGCTCGGGGGATCGCCGTGGATCTCTTCGAGGCTCGCGATCGGTGCCTGACTCGCGCCTCGGCCCAGAACGAGGGCAAGATCCACCTCGGCTACGTCTACGCCAACGACCCGACCCTGAGCACGGCGCGGACGATGGTCCGAGGCGGCCTGAGCTTCGCGCCGTCTCTGCGGCGCTGGTTGGGCGACGTGATCGACTCGGTGCCGGTTTCGAGACCCTTCAACTATGTCGTGCATAGGGCAAGCTTGCTGAGGCCCCACGAGGTCGAGGCCCACCTGCTCGCCTGCCACGAGCTGGCGCTGGAGGAGATAGATGGGGCGACGGTCGACTATCTCGGGGCTGACCCCCGGGTCGCCCCTGCTCGGATCGGCACGCGAGAGTTGCGCGACCTCTACCACCCCGACGCGGTAAGCGCGGTCTTCCGCACCTCCGAGGTCGGCATCGATCCCGAGGCACTGGTCCGACTGGTGCGCGACCGCCTGGTCGGCGACCCGGCGATTCGCTGCCGGTTGCGGACGCAGGTGAGAGGAGTGGAGCGCAACGGCAGCGGTCTCGACGTCGAGTTCGAGAACGGCGCTGGTCCGGGGTGCGAACGCTACGACCAGGTCGTCAATGCCCTGTGGGACGGGAGGCTCGCCGTGGATCGGACGGTAGGGCTCGAGCCGCCGCGTCCGTGGATGTGGCGCGTGAAGCACTACGTTCGACTTCGCGCTCCCGGCGCGGACGTGCCGTGCAGCACCATCGTGCTCGGTGCGTTCGGCGACGTGGTCGTCTACCGCGACCGAGACCTCTATCTCTCCTGGTACCCCGCGGGCATGAGGGCCATCTCGACGGACCTCGAGCCCCCCAGATGGCCCAGCGCGTCCGAGGGCGGGTTCTCCGGCGAGGTTCGCGACCAGATTCAGGAAGGGCTCGCGGCGATCGTGCCAGCGGTGGGCCGGCTCCCCCTCGACGCCTTCGCCTGGTCGGTAAAGGGAGGCGTGATCTTTGCCTGGGGCGAGACGGACATCGACGACCCCCACAGCGGGCTGCATGAGCGTCACGCGATCGGCACTCGCTCCATCCAGGGCTACCACTCGATCGACACCGGCAAGCTCACCATGGCCCCGCTGTTCGCTCGCGTCGCAGCCGACAGGGTCCTCGCGGTGGCGTGAGCGCCCGCGAGGAGGTCACGCTTGGGGTCCCGGTCCATCGGGGGCGCGCTTTCGTGGCCGAGACCCTCCACTCGATCCGCGAGCAGACCCATCGCGACCTGCGGGTGGTGATCTCGGTGGACGGGCCGGATCCGGAGTCCGAAGAGGCATGCCGCCCCTTCCTCGAGGACGCCCGGTTCCGAATGGTCGTGCAGCCGGAGAACCTCGGTTGGGCGCAGAACATCGGCTGGCTGATGGACCAGGTTGAGACGCCCTTCTGGTGCTACCAGCAGCAGGACGACCTGCTCGATCCGCGCTACCTCGAGACGCTCGTGGAGCACGCTCGGACGGCGCCCAAGGCCTCGATCGTCTACTGCGACATCAAGACCTTCGGCGACAAGGACGCGACGCTCGCCCAGCCCTCGCTCACCGGCACGCCATTCGCTCGCCAGCTGACCCAGCTGGTCGAGCGGCACGCCGCGGTCGCCTTCCGAGGACTCACTCGCCTCGATGCCCTGCGCCGAGTGGGCGGCGTTCCCACCAACGAGGTGGGCTGCTTCTCGTGCGACACCGCGTGGGTGTCCGCGGCCGCCAGGTACGGCGAGCATCACCGCGTGCCCGTATCGCTCTACTTCAAGCGCTATCACCCTGCGCAGGTGCACCCTGGATGGGCGAAATGGCCCGGGGAGCGGCGCGCGCGGGCGTGGATCGTGCACTGCGCCGACCTGCTCGACCAGGCGATGGCGACCGACGCCGACCAGGCCGAGCGGCGGCTGCTGTGGGTGGCAGCGGCTGCGCGCGTGGTGTCCAACCGGGCCTACCCGGGCTACCTGCCGGACTCGAGCCTCTCGACCACCGGCCGGGACGACCTGCTCGAGACCTTCCTCCGCTACGTTCGTAACGAGCGCGCGGTGGACCTCCCACGCCTGCTTGGCGCGCGCTGGCGGCGGATCAGGCGCTGGGCGCGCGAGCTCTCGCTGCCGCGGTGAGCGCGAAGAGCATGTCGACCTGAGCGACCGCGCCGACCAGCACGCTGGCGGAGCACACAGCGACGTGGACACCGGAAGCGGTCCGCTCGGGAGCCTCATCGCTCGCCGTGAGCATGGAGGAGGTGCGAGGTCGCGAGGCGGCGGCATCCATCCTCGAGGGCCCCGGCGCCATGCACCCCCTACTTGCAACGGCGCGATCGCGCCACGCGGCGAGAGCACGGGCACGGTTATGCCGCATGATCGGGGGAACCCTGAAGGGGTCACACAAACTCAGGAGGACGCACTTCATGGCTGGACTGATGAGCAAGGTCGCCCGCTTCGCACAGAGCCCGCAGGGGCGAAAGCTCGCCGAGCGTGCGAAGCGGGCGTCGGCGGACCCGAAGAAACGACGGAAGATCGAGGAGCTGCGCGGCCGAATCTCGCGCAAGCGCCCGTAGAGCGCCGCATTCGAGCGCAGTCGCCATGCCGGCGGCCGTAGGCCTGGGGCCAACGCTCAATCTCCGCAAGCAAGAGGAGAGGGCAGACCCGACTCGCACTTCGCCCCCTTGACGCGCGACACTCACGTTGTCCCCGTCATCCAGTGCAGCGCCTCGCGGCCGGTCTCCGGCTTGTTGAGGTAGGTCGGACGAGATGCGGGCGCGCTCCACCTTATATACGGTCGGGTGACCGCGAACGAAAGGGCGCTCCCGTTGCTCTGTCCCGTTACTTCGGCCCGAAGAGACGTTCCGAGGCGCGAGCGCGCCTTTCGGGAGCCAGGGAGACCGCCGGGCACAACGGCCCCGAACACCCAGCCGCCGACGGGGGCGCTCCGATGAGGCTCGAGAGCGACGGGGCCGGGCTGCGCCGCGTGACCGGCGTGCTGTTCGTCGTCGGTGCCGTCGCGTTCGCCGTCGCGGCGACGGTGTTGTCGTCGGCGTTCGACTGGCCCGACATCCTGCGCGAACCGGCGGGCGTGGTCCTGCCGGCGTTCGTCGCCGGCGGTAGGAGCCTCGTGTGGATCTGGTTCGCCACGGCTTGGACCTACGCGGTCCTGCTCGTCCCCATCCTGCTGCTGCCGGCCGCGCTTGACCGCCGCCACGACGCGGTGCTGCGTGCGGCGACCTACGTGGGAGCCACCTCGGTGGTGCTGTCGCTGATCGGGTTTCTGCGCTGGGTCTTCGTCGTTCCGCCACTGGCCGACTCATACGTCGGCGGTGACGCTGCGACCCAGGCGTCGGTGGCCGCGGCGTGGACCGCGCAACACCAGTTCGGCGGTGCCCTGCTCGGCGAGCACCTCGGGCAGCTGTTTGCTGTCGCCTGGTCGGCCACCGTGAGCGTGCTCATCGTGCGCACCGGCGTGCTGCCGCGCTGGGTCAGTTGGACGGGGCTGATCGCCAGCGGGCTCTACCTGGCAAACCAGGGCGACATCCTCGCCACCACCATCCCCGGCTTCCCCGTCTGGGACCTCGCCGGTCTGCTCGGCAGCTCCCTGTGGGGACTGTGGGTGCTCGTCCTCGGCGTCACCCTCCTGGGCCGTTCACGCAGCCGCCCCGGGGCGGACACGAGGAGCTGAGCACGGAGGTCACCAGCCGATCGGCGGCCGCGGCCCCGTGAACGCTCAGCGTTTCGTCGCCCTGCCGGAGAGCGCGGCGAATGCACCAGACGTCGAAGCGCTTTCGAGGTCGAGGCTTGCCGGCGTTGGCGCCAGAGGCCGGCTGCTCGATTCCGAACTCGCGCCGCTCGTGACTGCGACGGTGCATCCCTCGGCCGTCCTGCGCAGCGCCAACGACGAGGCACGCCGGGCGGAGCGCCGTCGGTTCACCGAGGACCTGATGACGGTCGAAGGCGCTGGGCGCCCCGGCCGCAGTAAGGGAGTGGAGCGCCGGGAGCGACCGCAGCTGGCTTGTGCGCGATCGCCGAGAGTCCCCGCACACGGCCAATTCCGTAGCCGTACGGCTTGCGGCGCCCGCAAGGCGACCGGAGCCGGCCGGGAGAGTAAGGCCTTGGGCAGGCCTTTCTCTCTACGGAGCGGCGATGGAATCGAACCATCCAAGCGGAGGGCTGCTCCGCCCTGCCGGTTTTGAAGACCGGATGGGCCACCAGACCCCTGCCGCTCCAGGGCCGATCCTAGTCTCCACTGACTGCCAGCGGCGACTAACCGAGCCCATGCTCGAGCACGCCTTTGACCGAGGCGTCGAGCGCGTTGAGCCGGTAGAGGGCGACCGCCTCCGCCGAGGCGAAGCGCCTCCCCGGCAGCGCGTCCGGCCCGTGGTGGCCGAGGATGCAATGCTCGAGGGCGAGCGCCTTATCGGGCGGGATGTCTCCCAGTGCGGCGATCCGCTCGGCCACGAGCCGGTGCCCGAGGGCGAGGTGGCCGAGGAGACGCCCCTCGTCGCTCAGCTCGATCTCCGCGCCGAGGGTGAACTCGCGCGTCTTGCCGAGGTCGTGGAGCAGGGCGGCAGCCAGCAGGAGGTCCGGACGCAGGCGCGGGTGGAGCACGCACGCCTCGTGGGCCAGCGTCGCGACTGCGACCGTGTGCTCGAGGAGCCCACCCAGGTAGGCGTGGTGGCCCGCCCGCGTGCACGGCGCGCGGCGAAGCTCGGCGCGAAAGGCCCCGTCCTCGAGAAAGGCGGCGAGCAGGCGACGGAGGTCGCCATCGGAGACCTCGCCGGCGAGGTGGTCGAGGAAGCCGTCGAGCTCGTCGAGGTCGCGGTAGGCGACGGGCAGGAAGTCCCCGGGGTCGGCCTCCCCGGGCTCGGCGGACCGGATCGAGGCGATCTCGGCCTGCAACTCGCCCCGAAACCGTTCGACGCGCCCGGTCACCGCCACCAGGTCGCCGCGCTCGAAGCGCGCGGCCTGGAAGTCGGCGTCGCGGAAGATCCGCCCGGGGAGGGAGCCCGTGCGGTCGCGCAGCTCGACGGCGAGGTAGGCCGTCCCCGTGCGGGCGCTCAGGCGATCCTTGCGCACGCACGCGAAGACGCCTGCGAGCTCGTCTCCGGCCCGCAACTCGGCGACGGTGGGTCCCTCGGCGGCGGCGGGTGCGATCACGCTCACCGCACCCATGCTGAGGCGCGGCCCGGACGGCGTGCCGCCCGCGAGCGGCAGCCTTAAGTGGCCGCTCCGCCGTCGGCGTCCGCCACGTCCGCCAGCGCCTCGTCGCGCGAGGCGTGGATCGGGAAGACGCGGTCGAGTCCCGTGATCTCGAAGATCTTCGTGATGTTCTCGTCGGTGCACACGAGCGTCAGCGAGCCGCCCGCCGGCCGCAGGCGCTTGACGCCGCCGACGAGCACGCCGAGCGTCGTCGAGTCGATGAAGGTCGCCTGCGAAAGGTCGACGATCACCCGGGTCTTGCCCTCCTCGATGATCTCGGCCATCCGCTCCTTGAACTCGGGCGCGGTGTAGAGATCGATCTCGCCCCCGAGCTCGATCACGTGCGTCTCGGAGTCCACCTCTTGGTCCTGTATCTGGAAGTTCACCGTGCTCCTGTTCCGACGACGGGTCTCGCCATTGTGACGGTTCGCGACGCCTCTGTGCCGGCCGGGCGTCTCACTCAGCGCCCGGCGCCGCCCGGGGAGCCTCCGGCGCCCGGCAGAGCGCCGCCCGCGCCCCCAGCTCCGCCACCTGCGCCTGGGGCGGCCCCGGCACCGCCTCCGCCCGCCGCCTGAGCGGCCGACTGCGCCTTGATGGCCTCGACCTGCTGCTTGACCACCTTACGCTGCGAGTCGGAGGCGAGCGCGATCGCCCGCCGCCCCGCCAGAGCGGCCTTGCGCTCCTGCTTGGCAAGCGACGCGTAGCGCGCGAGGGTCAGAAGGGCGCTCGAGCTCTCGTCCTCCTGAGCGACGATGTCGGCCGCCTGGGCGGCCTTCCCCGGTTGGTTGAGTCCGAACTCGCCGTAGACCTGGAGCATCACGCGCGCGAGCGAGGGGTCAGGGGGCTGCGGGTCGGTGCCGAGGTAGCGCTCCCAGGTCGCGGCGGCCGCGCGCAGGTCGGGGCGGGCCTTTGGTCCATAGAGGCCGGTGTTGGGATCGGCATCGTCACCGGCGAGTTGGAAGCGGGCACGGGTGAGTTCCGCGAGCGCCGCCTGGTCATTGGGGTTGGCACGGAGGCGCTCCTGCGCGGACTCGAGCCGCCGCTCGACGATCGGGTTGTTGCTGCTGTCCGAGTCGCTCCCGCCCGTGAAGGCGTCGAGCAGGCCGCCCTGAGTGTCGCTGCCGATGCCGAGGAAGACGAGCCCGCCGCCCATGAGCACGGCGAGCGTGAGATAGGTCGCCTGGACGACGCGCCGGCGCTTGCCTTTGAGGTCGAACAGCATGAGCGAATAGAGCGGGTCAGGAACCTTCGAGCTGGGCGCTGCGCTCCGCCGTCTCGTGCGGCGGCCCTCCGAAGGCCCGTGCGACAAGGATAGACGCCTCGTAGAGGACGATCAGCGGCAGCATCTCGAGGATCATGGTCACCGGGTCGATGGTGGGCAGGAGCGCCGCCAGTACCGCGATGCCGAGAATCGCGTAGCGGCGCCCGCCACGCAGCTGGTCGGGGGTGACGACGCCGAGCCGGGTCGCCGCGAGCACGCCGATCGGCACCTGGAACAGGATCCCGAGTGAGATCAGCGTCAGCGACGCGAATGAGTAGTACTCCCGCGCACGCAGCTGCGTGTTGAACTCGTCGGCGTTGAAGCCGAGCAGCACGGTGATGGCCGGGGGGAGGACGACGAAGTAAGCGAACAGCACGCCGGCCACGAACAGGATCGGCGCGGCGAGCATCAACGGCAGGGCCACGCGGCGCTCGGTCGGGCTGAAGGCGGGGAGCACGAAGGCGTAGGCCTGGTACAGGATCACCGGGAGGGCGAGCAGTAGCGCGGCGTAGACGACGAGCGTTGCCGTGGTCAGAAAAGGCTCGGTCGGGCTCAGGGTGATCGGCTCCTGCCCGCGCGGCAGCGGCCGGTTGAGGAGCTCGATGATGCGGCCGTTCTGCCAGCCGCAGAGGGCGAGCGCCGGCACGAGGGCGGCTCCGGCCACGAACAGCCGGGAGCGCAGCTCGTCGAGGTGCTCGACGAGGCTCAGCTCGTCCTGATGGCTGACCGGCCGCAGCTTGGCCATGGCGCTGCTCTGGCGGCGGGAGGTCGCTAGGTGCGGGTCTCGCCCGCCGGGCCGGCCCTGCGCGGCTCCTCGACCGGCGTGGCCGCAGGGGTCGCCGAGGCGACCTCGGGCTCCCGAGCGCGCGCGCCAGACCTATCGGGCTCCCGCGTACGCGCGCCGGTGCCCGCCTCCGGCGAGGTCCTCTCGGTTTCGAGCCGCCGCGGCTCGTCGCCGTTGTCCCGCCCGGTCACCGACTGCTTGAAGTTGCGCATGCCCTGCCCCACCGAGCGGCCGAGCTCGGGTATCCGCTTGGGTCCGAAGATGACGAGCAGGATCAGAAGGACGACGATGATCTCTATGGGACCTACGTTCGGCATGGGTGCCTCCGGTTCGCTCCTGCGGATGGTATCGCCGACCCTTCGCGCCTCCGCGGAGGCGGATCAGCTTGTGCCGTCGCGCCCCGGAGGTCCCTCGCCGAAGGTCAGGTGGAAGCGGCTCGGCGTCGGCTCCTCCTGGCCCTGGTACTTGCTGCCCGTGGCCGCAGAGCCGTACGGGCGCTCGACCGGCGCGTCCATGCGCATGAACGACACTTGTCCGATCGGCATGCCCTCGTAGATGGTGATCGGCAGGTTGGCCACGTTCGAGAGCTCGAGCGTCAGCTTTCCCGAGAAGCCGGCGTCGACGAAGCCCGCGGTCGAGTGGATAAGGAGCCCGAGGCGGCCGAGCGAGCTCTTGCCCTCGAGCCGCGCGACGAGGTCGTCGGGCAGGGTCAGCCGCTCGAGCGTCTGCCCGAGCACGAACTCTCCGGGGTGGAGGATGAACGGCTCGGCATCGGGCGGCTCGACGAGCTCGGTCAGGTCCTCCATCGGCCGGCGCACGTCTATGTAGGGGTAGCGCGCGTTGTGGAAGACGCGAAACTTGCGGTCGACGCGTACGTCGACGCTCGAGGGCTGCACGAGGCCGGGATCGAACGGGTCGAGCGAGATCCGGCCGGCCTCGATCTCCGCCCGGATGGTGCGGTCGCTCAGAACCAAGGGGTGGAGAGTCTAGATCGGGTGGCGGCCGATGCGTCCCGGGGCACGCGGCGGGCGCGCCGACGTCCGTCTACGCCAACCGCGCGAGAACCATGGGGGAGAGTCTGAGGGTGCTCGAGTCTCAGCTCTTTAGCCGCGGCCCGGCGATGCCGATAAGCGCTGCCAAGGAGACGCACATGGCACAAGAGCGAAGCCCCGACCGAGACCCCGAGCGCATCGTCCTGCCGAGCGGCAAGACCATCGAGGTCGTGCGTCTCCCCGATATGGCCGCGCCGAGCTCCAGATCGGAGGGACCCACCGCACGGGATCGCACGGCGGTTTGCGCCGAAGATGCTCACCTCTGCCCCGCTTGCGACTGCTCGCTCGTCTACCCCCTCGCCTGGATGGCCGTCCCGCCGGAGCGCTGGTCGGTAGACCTACGCTGCCCCAACTGCGAACGCAGGGAGACCGTCGTTTTCGACCAGGACGTCGCCGACCGCTTCGACGAAGAGCTCGAGAGCGGAGCGGAGACGCTGATGACTGACCTCAAGCGGCTTACTCTGGCGAACATGGCCGACCACGTGGATCGGTTCGTCGCGGCGCTCGGCGCCGGGGCGATCCACCCGATGGACTTCTGAGGCGCGCTCGGTCTCAGGAATAACGCTCGACCACGCCGTCGGCCACGAGGTCGAGGGCGCCACGGGGCCCTGCGGGCAGCTCCAGGTCGGACAGGGCGGCTTTGGCCTGGGCGACGTGGTGGAGAGCCTCGCGGCGGGCCTCGCCGAGGGCGCCGGTGAGCGCGATCCGATCGCACACGGCCTCTGCCTGAGCCGGGTCGGTGACCACCTCTCGCAGGTCGAGGTCGCGCAGGTCGCGGTCGCGGCGACGGGCGAGGATCAGGGGCAGGGTGACCGTTCCGTCGAGCAGGTCGGTGCCGCGTCGCTTGCCCGTCCGCTCGGCCGGACCGGCCACGTCGAGGACATCGTCGAAGATCTGAAAGGCTACGCCGATCCGCGCCCCGAAGGCGCCGAGCGCATCGGTGGCGCTCCGGCCCGGCCGCCCGAGCAGCGCGCCCAGCCGGCAGGCGGCCTCGAACAGGCGCGCCGTCTTGAGCTCGCAGCGCTCGAGGTAGCGGTCGGGGCTGACGTCGGCCCGCCAGGCGTCCGAGCGCTGCATGAGCTCTCCGCGCGCGAGCGCAGAGGAGGCGCTCGAGAGCACCCGCACGGCGTCGACGTCGTTCGTGGCCACGAGCTCGGCGAAGGCTCGCGAGAAGAGTAGGTCGCCCGTGGCCGTGGCGGCGGGGCGTCCGGCACTCGAGAACACCGTCGGCCGGCCACGCCGCAACGAAGCTCGGTCGAGCACGTCGTCGTGGACCAGCGTCGCCATGTGCAGCAGCTCGACTGCGGCTCCGGCATGCACGAGCGCGGTGCCGGCCGGCGTGTCGCAGAGCGGCTCGTCCTCCGCCCCGGGGTCGCACGCCGCGCCCCCGCATACGAAGACGAGGATCGGACGCAGTCGCTTTCCACCGGCCGCCAGCGTGCCCGCGGCGTATCCCGCAAGCGTCTCGCCGTAGCTCCCGATGACCTCCGCGAGCCGTTCCTCGGTGCGGGCGAGCAGGCGCGCGAGCTCACGACCGCCCGCCTCGAGCACCGGCCCGAGCTGCGTGGCCGAGGTCGCGGCGGCTACGGCGCCGTAGGGGGATGTCGCGCTCACCGTACTGTCACCGTACCCGCGTGGAGGGCTATCGCGCCACCCGCGGTGACGATCCAGCGCACGTCCGCCACCCCCGCCCGCGCGAGGACCGCGGCCAGGCCGCGCGGATCGGGGAAGCGTCGTACCGAGCTCGGCAGGTAGGCGTACGCGTCGGCGTCGCCCGCCAGCCGGCCGACCAGCGGGACGAGGCGATCGAACCAGAGCCGGAAGAACCATGAGAGCGGCGGCCTCTGCGGCGCGGTGATCTCGAGCACCACGACCCGTCCTCCGCGCCGCACGACGCGCGCCATCTCGGCGACGCCGCGCTCGAGATCGGCAAAGTTGCGCGCGCCGAAGCCCACGGTGGCCGCATCGAAGGCGCCGTCCGGATAGGGGAGCGCCAGCGCATTGGCGACCTCGAACCGGATCGCCGCGTGCGCCGGCGCAGACGCCGCCTTGTTGCGCGCAAGCGCGAGCATCCGCTCCGAGAAGTCACAGCCGACGACCTCGCCACGCGCCCCGACCCGCCGAGCGAGCGCCAGCGCGAGGTCACCCGTACCGGTGGCCACGTCCAGGCCGCGCTCGCCCGGCCGAAGCCCCGCCAGATCGGCCGCACGCTCGCGCCAGCGGTGATGCAGACCGCCGGTCATCACCGCGTTCATCGCGTCGTACACCCCGGCGATCCGATCGAACATCGCCCGCACCTGCGGCTCGGCGAGAGTTCCGGGGGGCTGGCTTTCAGTATCCATGACGTGAGACGGCGCGGAGAAGGCCTCTGCCGAGCGCCGGTTTGCAGCGGAGCAGTGGTCGCCGATCTACTTCAACGAGGCTAGAAAATCGACGATGTCCTGGAACTTCTCCGGATCCTTCTGTTGAAGCTCCTGGTACGTCGGCATCGGCGCGGTCGGGTTGAGGAGCGTGCGGGCGATCGCCTGGCGCGGGAGGCGCGCCCCCACGTCGGTCAGCTCGGGCCCGATCGCGTTGCCGTTCTCGCCGATGGTATGGCAGCCGAGGCAGCCCGCGGACGCAGTCGCCAGCTTGCCATCCTCCTGCCCGCGGGCCTGCAGCTCGATCTCGTTCGGCGAGCCGGCGAGGGCGCCGAGGACGGTCAGGTAGGCCATGCCGGCGATCGTGGCGATCCCCGCCAGCGTCGCGATCGGGCGCCGCAGCGGATGTCGCTCGGGGCCGCGGTCGAAGAACGGGAGGAGCAGGAGGAGGACGAGCCATATGGTCGGGATGCCGATCGACGCCATGAAGGTCAGCGCCGGCGGCTTGATCACCCGCAGCAGCTCGAACAGGAAGAAGAAGTACCACTCCGGGCGCGGCACGAACGAGGTCGTCGTGGCGTCGGCCTTGGGTCCGAGCTCGGCGCCCAGCGCCAGCGCCATGAAGATGATCACGAGCATGGTGATCAACGCCATCGTCCCGTCCTTGGCGATCGCGTAGGGGAAGAATGACTTGCCCTGGTTCTTGAGGACCGAGTAGTCCCTGAGGTACTGCTCCTTCTCTTTGGCGTTCACCGTGTCCCTCGGCGGACCCTCGTCGCTTCCGTGCTCCTCATCTAGATCTCGTCGCGGGAGAGGGCCTTGTCCTTCTCCGCCTTGAGCCACGGCGGCGCGGTGATGCCGAGCTTGGCCACGAGGTAGAGGTGGGCACCGATGAGGACGGCGATCAGGCCGGGGACGAGCAGCATGTGGATCGAGTAGAAGCGGCTCAGGGTGGTCGCCGTGAACTCCGCTCCGCCGCGCAGGAAGTCGGCCAGGTAGGGGCCCATGATCGGCGCCGAGGAGTTGATGTTGACCGCCACCACGGTGGCCCAGAAGCCGCGCTGGTCGAACGGGAGCAGATAGCCGGTCAGCGCCATGGCGAGCGTGAGCACGACCAGGACCACCCCGATCAGCCAGTTGAGCTCACGCGGGTACTTGTAGGCGCCGTAGAAGAAGGTTCGGGCCATGTGCAGGAAGATGAGGACGACCATGACGGTCGAACCCCAGCGGTGCATGCCGCGCACGAACTCGCCGAGGAAGACCTCGTTCGAGATGCGCGCGATCGACTCGTAGGCGTCGGCCGGCGCCGGGTTGTAGTACATGGCCAAAAAGACCCCGGTCACCGCCTGCGAGACGAAGGCGAACATCGTCGCCGAGCCGAGCGTGTAGGCCCAGTTGGTTCCCTTCGGGGTCTTGCGGTACAGGAAGCCGCGCGCGAAGGGGCTGGCCCCGCTGCGCTCGTCGAGCCACCCCGCGATGCCGATCGGGACCTCGTGCGCCTTCTCCCTGAGCGCCTCGCGATCGATCGTGCTGCCGCCGCCCTTCGACGGGCGATCGCCGCTGCCGTTGGCCGTCCCGGGACGCAGGTCCTGAACGGAGCCGTTGGCCTGGGAGCCGTTGCGAGGGGGCCGCGAGCCGGGACGGGCGGGCTTGGGTCGCAGCGCCTTGGGCAGGGGCGGGGTCGGAAGCTTCATGTCGTCGGCCTCGGCGGGTAGAGGTACTTCCACAGACCATCGAGATCGTTCGAGGGGTCGCGCGGCCGGTACATCTCATCGAGCGCATCGGTCACCGAGAAGCGCGGCCCCACCTCGACGAGCCCGTCCTGGACGCGGGTGCGGAAGCGGTCGAGAGGCCGCACCGGCGGCCCGCCGATCACGAGCCCCTGAAAGTCGTAGATGCCCCCGTGGCACGGGCAGATGAAGCGCTGGGACGCCTGCACGTAGCGGATCGGGCAGCCGACGTGCATGCACCGGTTCGAGATGGCGACGTAGGGCTGGCGGAACTTGTCGGTGTCGATCTGCGGGTTGAAGCGCCGCAGGTAGACGGTCGTCTTGCTGGCCGTGCTGGCGTCGTCGACGATCGTGATGACCGTCGGCACGTACTCCTCAAGGGTAAAGTCGGCCTCGAGGCCGACCCGCTTGAACTCGTCCTCGGTCGTATCCGAGAACATCGGCCCGACCGCGAAGCCGAGCGCGGGCAGACCGAACGCGGCGGAGGCGATCCCGCCCACGGTCAGGGCGTTCAGCTCCATGAACCGCCGCCGCGTGACGGTCTCGCCCTCGTGGGCAGCGGGGATGCCCCGGTCGGCGGCGTAAGGGGATTTCTTGGTCTGCTTGGGCTTGGCGGCCATGGTCGGGGTGGCGCACGGCGAGGGGTTACGACCGGTCGAAGGATAGGGATCGCCGGGCGCGGCGGCGGGGACTCCGAGGCGGAGGCCGATGTCTAGGGCGCCAACCTGGCGTACGCTGCGTTCGCCCCGCCGCTGGTCGGGCCCCCGGCTCCCTCGGCGAGGGCTTCCACGCTGGCGCGCCAGAGCTCCTGGGCCCACTCCTGCCGGCCCTCGGCCACTGCCCGGGCGCACAGAGAGATCAGGTCGGCGAGCTCGGCGACCGCCTCGAGGTCGCCGCGGGCGGCGAGACGGGCGAGCCCGAGCGCGTACAGGGCGTCGCCGCCGAGCAGGCGCAGGTCGGCGTCCATTCGCGTGAAGGCGCGCGGGCTGTCGTAGTGCATCAGCCAGCCCTCGTGGACGGCCTCGACCACGAAGGCTCGGTCGGGATCGTCCGGGAGGCCCGCCTCGAAGCAACCGCCCGGAAGCTCCGGGTCGGCGTGGGCGCGCAGCGGAAGGTCGGCCGTGGCCACGACCTCCGCCAGGGCGCCGCCGGCCGGTCCCGCGGCGCGCGTCACAGCGCCTCGAAGGCCGCGCGCGCGGCTGTCAACGTGCGCTCGATCGCCGCCTCGTCGTGGGCCACGGACGGAAACCACGCCTCGAACTGCGACGGTGGCGGATACACACCGCGTACCAGCAGCTCACGGCAGAAGGCCGCGTGGGCCTCGAGATCGCAGGCGCGCGCCTCCTCGTAGCTCGTGACCGGAGCCTCCGAGAAGAAGACGGTCAGCAGGCCGGTGACGTTGGCGACCTGCACCGCCACGCCCGCCGCGGCGGCGGCCTCGCGCAGGCCCGTCGCGAGCTGCATGGTGATTGTCTCGAGCCGCCGGTACGCGTCCCCGTCGAGCAGCTCGAGCGTGGCCAGGCCGGCGGCGACGGCGAGCGGATTACCGGACAGGGTCCCCGCCTGGTAGACGTCGCCCGCCGGGGCCACGTGCTCCATGAGATCGCGCCGGCCGGCGTAGGCAGCCGCCGGGAGGCCTCCGCCGACCACCTTGCCGAGCACGGTGAGATCGGGCGTTACGCCCTCGCGCTGCTGGGCGCCCCCGCGCGCGACGCGAAAGCCTGTGATCACCTCGTCGAAGACGAGCAGCGCCCCGGACGCGTCGGCGGCCTCGCGCAGGAAGCCGAGGAAGCCCTCGGCGGGGCGGACGAGGCCCATGTTCGCCGGGTAGGGCTCGCACAGGATCGCAGCGGGCGGGCGCTCGGCCAGCGCCCGCTCGACCGCCGCGCGGTCATTCCAGGGCAGGACAACCGTGTCGGCGGCCTGGGCGGCGGTCACGCCCGGGCTCCCCGGCAGGCCTTGGGTCGCGAGCCCCGATCCCGCCTCGGCGAGCAGCCCGTCGGCGTGGCCGTGGTAGGCCCCCGCGAACTTGAGCACCGGATCACGCCCGCTGACCGCCCGCGCCAGCCGCACCGCGCTCATCGCCGCCTCGGTCCCCGACGACGTCATCCGCACCATCTCGGCGCCCGGCACGCGGTCCACTATCTCCGCCGCCAGCTCTACCTCCCCTTGTGTCGGCGCCCCGTAGCTCGTCCCGCGGGCAAGGGCCTCGCTGACGGCGCCGACCACGTGCGGATGCGCGTGGCCCGCGATGAGCGGGCCCCAGGATCCCACCCAGTCCACGTACCGGTTGCCGTCCACGTCGACGAGCTCGCAGCCCTCGCCATGGGAGACGAAGATCGGATCGCGCGCGATCGACTTCATGGCGCGCACAGGCGAGTTCACGCCGCCGGGGAGCAACTCGAGCGCCCGCCGATACAGGCCTGCGGAGCGAGGCGCGGCTTCGAGCGTCACCGTAAGCCGCCGACTGTGGAAGCCGCGCCGAGCGATGTCGCTATCGAGGGGCTCCCTGAGCGAGCGAAGCGAGCGTACCCGAGAGAGCGATCTCGCTCGACGCGGCGGCGCCCCGTCAGCAGTGCTCCCCTTCCCACCGCCCGAAGTCGCCGGTGAAGTAGAGCATCCTCACCTTCTTGAACTCCGTCGACGAGTAGAGCGTCGCCCGCCCGTCGATCCCCGTCTCCTCAGCGATGGCATCGAGGATCGCGTCGCACTCCTGCTTCGAGCGCCCATGGGCCATCGTGAAGACCGAGTACGGCCAGTCGCCGTACGTCGGACGCTGGTAGCAGTGCGAGATGCCGCGGAATGAGGCCATGCGCGGCCCCAGCTCGAGCACCCGCTCCTCCGGCACGTTCCAGACGCCCATTCCGTTGGCGGAGAAACCGGCGCGGCGGTGGAAGAGGATCGCCGCGACCCGCCGCAGCGCTCCGCGCTCGCGCATCGAGGCGAGGTGGTCGAGCATCCGGCTCTGGTCGATGCCGATCGCCGCGGCCGCGGCGGCGTAGGGCTCGGGGACGACCGGCATGTCGCCCTGGAGGTTGCGGATCACGGCGAGGTCGAGCTCCGACAGCTCGATCGCCTCGGGCTCGCGGTAGTCCTCGACGACACCTGCCGCCTTCGCGAGCGTCTCGGTGTCGCCCTCCATCTCGAGGTCCATGCGGATCTTGAACAGCCGCAGGGTCGGCAGCTGGCGCATCGATGTCGCGCCGGCCTCGGCGGCGAGGACCTCGAGCGTGCCGTCGAGGCCGAGCTGGGAGTCGGGCTCGACGGCGATCGTGAACCACATGTTGAAGTCGTGGTTGCGGAGGTAGTTGTGGGTCACGCCCGGGTGGGCGTTGATCGCCTTGGCCGCTCGCCACGGATGCTCGGGGTCGACC
Source organism: Thermoleophilaceae bacterium (assembly GCA_013812065.1). GTDB lineage: Bacteria > Actinomycetota > Thermoleophilia > Solirubrobacterales > Thermoleophilaceae > JACCUC01. Next base: position 16,072 of record JACCUC010000022.1, read on the forward strand.
CGGGCGGCCACGAGCATCGACCTGTAGCCGAGCACGCGTGTGTCGAAGATCGGCGTGACCTGGCGGATGATGCGCTCGTCGAGCAGCCTCTGCGTGCGGCGCAGGACCTCTTCCTCGCTGACCCCGGCGAACTCACCGACGCGGGCGAACGGGCGCGGCTCGAGCGGGAATCGCCCCTGCAGCAGGTTGAGCAGCCGCTTGTCCAGCTCGTCGAGCGGGACGGCGGCGCCGTCCGTCCGGGAGCGCAGCTTGGGCGTCGCGGCTAGTTGAGCCATTCGGCGACCTCGCGAGCGTGGTAGGTGACCACGACATCGGCGCCGGCGCGGCGGATGCCGGTCAGGGCCTCGAGCACCGCGGCGCGCTCGTCGAGCAGCCCGGCCGCGGCGGCGGCCTTGACCATTGCGTATTCGCCGCTCACGTTGTAGGCGGCGACCGGCACGCGGGTCGCCTCCTTGACCCGCCGGATCACGTCGAGGTAGGGAAGGGCGGGCTTGACCATGACGATGTCGGCGCCCTCGTCGACGTCGAGCAGCGCCTCGCGCACGGCCTCGTCGGCGTTGGCCGGGTCCATCTGGTAGGAGCGCCGGTCGCCGAACGCCGGCGCGGAGCCGGCGGCCTCGCGGAAGGGACCGTAGAAGGCGGAGGCGAACTTGGCCGCGTACGAGACGATCGGCGTGCTCGGGTGGCCCTCGGCGTCGAGCTGGGAGCGCAGCGCGGCGACCCGGCCGTCCATCATGTCGCTCGGCGCGACCGCGTCGGCCCCGGCCTCGGCGTGCGAGATCGCGGTCCTGGCGAGCAGCTCGAGCGTCACGTCGTTGTCGACCTCGCCGTCGGGGCTCATGACGCCGCAGTGACCGTGCGAGGTATAGCCGCACAGGCACACGTCGGTGATCACCACCAGCTCGGGGACGGCTTCCTTGATCGCGCGCGTCGCCAGCTGGACGACGCCCTCCACGTCGTGGGCACCGGAGGCCTGCCCGTCCTTGTCGGCGGGAACGCCGAAGAGGAGCACCGCGGGAACCCCGGCGGCGTAGGCGGTCCGGGCCTCCTCTACGGCGAGTGCGATCGAGTGCCGGGCCACCCCGGGCATGGCGTCGATCGGGGTGCGCTCCTCCGTGCCGAGCTGGACGAAGAGCGGCAGGACAAGCTGCGAGGGCGCGAGCTCGGTCTCGCGCACGAGCCCGCGCAGGGCGCTCGTGCGACGCAGCCGGCGAAGGCGCGTGGCGGGAAAGGCCATCGCCGGAAAGTCTAGTTGCGCAGGCGCTTGGCCGATCCGGCGCTCGCCAATTGCTCGCCCACGCCGGTTCAACCTCGCGCTGGGACCTAGTCGAACCGTCGCAATCCGAGCCGCGCCGCGGCCCCGAACGCCAGCGTCAATACCAGCAGGTGGGCGAGCGGGAGGAGCATCCCGCCCGAGCCGTCGAGGGCGGCGCCGAGAGCCGTGAGCGCGGGATCGAAGGGAAACAGCGCGGAGACCACGCGCGTCGTGTCGTAGATCGCGCCGCTGACCGTTCCCGAGGGCACGAGCGCCACGAACGCCACGGGCAGGGAGACCATGAAGGCGAGCAGCGAGGCGACTCGTACCTCCCGGGCGAGCGCGCCGATCGCCGCGCCCATGGCGGCGAAGCTGAGCGCGCCGGCGGCGGCCGCCGCCGCCCAGAGCGGCGCGCGGCTCCAATCGAGCTCGACGAAGAGTGCCAGCCCGGCGAGCATGACGAGCGCGACGAGCAGCGAGCATGCGGCGGCGAGGCCGATCTTCTCGCCGAGCAGGGCGGTACGCGAGACCAGTCCCCGGACGAGCCGGCGGAAGGCGTTCTCCTCGCGCTCGAGCGCGAGCGTGCCCGCGGCGAGCAGCAGGGTGACGAACATGAGCGAGACCGTCACCGCGAGCGCGACCGCAAAGGACGACAGCGCGGTGGAGCCCGCACCCTCGACCGCTCGAGCGTCCACGCGGATCGGCTCTGCCACCGATCCGAGCAGCTCGTCGGAGAGGTCGAGATTCTCGCGCGCGAGGCGCGCGAAGTCGAGAACCTCCTGGATCTGGCCGCGCGCCGGTGAGCTCGGCGGCAGCGACGCCCGCGCCTGCGCCAGGATGCGCTCCGCCGGCCCGAGGCCGAGAACCGCGAAGTCGCGGCCGAGGAAGGAGGAGCTCCCGCCGGAGACCACCAGGTTCAGATAGCCGAGCGCGACGCCGGTGAACTTGCGGGTGAGCGCGGCGTTGGCGTCCTGGACCTGAGACTTGATCGTGTCGCGCACGAGCTGAGCCTTGACCGGGTCCTCGGCGTTGTAGAGGACCTCGACCGTCGCCGGCTCGAGGGCGCTCTGCAACTTGAACGGTATGTCCGAGGGGAGGATCAGCGCGCCGAGCACGTCGCCGTCGCGCACGAGCTCACGCGCCTCCTCCCGGCTGTCTACGCGCACCGGGTCGACGGCGTCGAAGAGTTGCTGCGAGTAAAGCGAGGTGTCTACCTCCTCCCCGCCCAGGCTGATGACCTCGCCGCCCGCGGGCACCTCGTTGAGGATGGCCACCCGTGGCTTCTCAGGGCCGCGAGACAGCGCGAGGCCGATCAGCACGGCCACGACGATCGGGTAGATCACGAGCAGCGCGACGAGCAGCGGCGACCGCCACAGGATCTGGAGGTCCTTGAGGAGGAGCCAACGCATCGTCACCGGCCTGCCTCGTGGGCGCCTCAGTGCCCGCGCCGGCGCAGGAACTCCACGAACGCGGCCTCGAAGTCGAGGCCGCTCGCGCCCACCGTCTGCTCGAGCTCGCGCGGTGAGCCCGTGTAGACGGCCTCGCCGTCGGCCAGCACCAGAACGCGGTGGGCGTGGCGCTCGGCCTCCTGCACGTTGTGGGTCGAGTAGACGATTGCCGTGCCGCCGTCGACGCGCCCGCGCAGGAACTCCCACAGCCGCTCGCGCTGGCCCGGGTCGAGTGCCGTCGAGGGTTCGTCGAGGAGCAGCGCCTCGGGTTCGGAAAGCAGGCCGATGGCCACGTTGACGCGCTGGCGGTTGCCGCCCGAGAGCGTCTCGACACGGTCACCGGCGCGCTCGGCGAGCCCGGTCTGGGCGAGCATGCGCTCGACCGCGGCGGCGACGTCGTCGCAGCGCTCGAGGCGGGCGAAGAGGCGGAGGTTCTCGGCCACGGTCAGGCGCCCGTAGAGAGCCGCCTGCTGCGGGACCCAGCCGATCTCCTCCGGGGGACGGCTGACCCCGCCCGAGTCGGCGCGCGCCTCGCCGGCGAGAATCGAGAGAAGCGTGGTCTTGCCCGCGCCGTTGGGGCCGATGATGGCCACGAGCTCGCCGGCGTGAACGGTGAGTGAGACCTCGCGCAGAGCCCGGCGCGCCCCGAAGCGCTTCGACAGGGCGCTCGCCTCGATCACGGGCGAGGGTCCCCGACGTTCGGCGCCGCCGGCCACCGCAGCGGTCCCGGGCCTGGCGGGCGTCTGTGTCATCCCGCGCAACGGTAGAGGAGTGCGAACATGAGGAAGTGCGGATTCTCTTCGTCGGCGACATCGTGGGCGCGCCCGGGCGCCGGGCGCTCGAGTCGCTGCTGCCCGGCCTGCGCGAGCGCCACGAGCCTGACTTCGTCGTCGCCAACGGCGAGAACGTCGCCGGCGGGGTGGGCATCACCGAGAAGACCGCCGGCCAGATCTACCGCGCCGGCGTCGATGCGATCACGCTCGGAAACCACGTCTGGAAGCATTCGGAGGTCTACGACTACCTCGACCGCGAGCCCCGCATCGTGCGCCCGGCCAACTACCCGAAGGGCAATCCCGGGCGCGGCTGGATGGTGGTCGAGGCCGACGGCGGCTCGAAGCTCGGGGTGATCAACCTGTCGGGCCAGGTGTTCCTCGACGCGGCGCGCTCGCCGTTCTCGGAGATCGACGCGATCCTCGCCGAGCTCCGCGGGCAGGTCGTCCACGTGTTGGTCGACTTCCACGCCGAGGCCACGAGCGAGAAGGTCGCCATGGGCTGGCACCTCGACGGCCGCGTGACCGCGTGCGTCGGCACCCACACCCATGTCCCGACCGCGGACGCCAAGGTGCTTCCCGGCGGGACCGGCTACATCACCGACGTCGGGATGACCGGGCCCCACGGCGGCGTGATCGGCTCCAAGCGCGAGCCCACGGTGCGGCGCTTCGTCACCCAGATGCCGACGAAGCTCGGGACCTCGGAGGAGGATCCGTGGCTGAACGCGGTGCTGATCGAGGCCGGACAGGACGGGCGGACACGCTCGATCGAGCAGCTGCTGGTGAGGGCGGAGTGAGCGCCGCCACTACGCGGGCAGTCGACCGATCGCGAAGCTCCACATCTTGTTGCCGACGAAGTTGAGCGGCATCGCCGCGGCCACCGAGACGGCCTGAGCGACCACCTCGGGCACCCCCGCCGAGGCCACGAGCACGTGCAGGATCGCCGCCTGCACGAGGAACGCCGCCACGCTGACCGCGAAGAAGCGCGGGGCCTGGAAGCGCGCCCGCTCGGCGCGAGCCGCAAACGTCCAGTGGCGGTTCCACCAGAAGTTGTTGGTCACCGCGACGGCGAAGGCGATCGTCGCTGCGAGCAGGTGGTGAAGGCCCAGGGCCGAGACCACGACGGTGAACACGCCGAGGTTGATCACGTAGCCGGAACCGCCCACGAGGCTGAACTTGACGAGCTGGAGCCAGTTGTGGCGGTGACGCATCCCATGGCGCACGCGCAGGTGCACGGGCGGGGTCGTCCTCACCGCACGAGCCGGCAGGGCGAAGGTCTCCTCGGTCGGCATCGGCGCAGGCTAGCCGACGCTGTCGACTTCGCCCTCGTCCGCGACCCCGAAGTGCTCGAGCGCGAGCGGGGTCACGTCCTCGATCGACCACTGCTCGCGCTCGGGCGGGCCGGCGCCCTCGAGGCCGCACGCGAGGATCACGCCGAGCGAGTCGTGGCGGTGCAGCGACCCGTGGCTTCCGCCGCCGATGTGGTCGGAGCCGCCCCAGTCGGCGAACTCGTAGCCCGGCGCGGCCGAGAGCAGCACGTCGCCGGAGTTGCGGCAGGAGAGCGCGGTCCAAAGCCGCCGCAGCGCGTCCGGGTACGTGCGGCTTCGCACGCGGCCGTCCTCGACGGAGAGGCCCAGCACCCCCAGGTCGCCCTCGACGCTCCAGCGCCAGCCGCGAGGCCCGGCGAGCTCGCCGCCCGCGGCGAAGCGCAGCTCGCCCTGGGCGCTCTGAACCACCGCCTCCGAGCGATCGCGGTCCCAGCGGGCGCACAGATCGACGCCGTCGACCTCGCGTGCGCGGTCGGCCACGCGCGTGGCGACTTCAGCGCTCCGCGCGGGGTCGAGCGCGTAGATCCCGGCGAAACGCCCGACCGGGCACACCGCGACGTCGGCGGCGGCCGGGTCGGCGTCGGCCGGCGAGAGCACGTGCAGGTCGCCGAGGGCGGAGCTCAAACTCACCCGGTCCTCCACGGCGGTCTGCGAGTGGTCGGACATGACGATCACCGCGTGGTCGGCGAGAAAGGCGTCGATTCCCCCTGCGACATGCATGATCCGCTCGAGCGCGTGGTCGGCCGAGGCGATCGAGGTGACCTGGGCGTAGGGCCCGCGGCGGTGAGAGTGGGTGTCGTTGTCGGGCAGCGAGAAGAGCAGGAAGTCGAACAGGTCCTGCTCGACCAGGTGAGCACCGACGCAGCCCGTGTGCTGGTCGCGCTGGCCGGGCATCCCGAGGGTCGAGGTGCAGCCGGTGTCGCGCGAGGCGAAGAGGTCGGCGTAGAACAGCTCGCCCGGGCCCCACGTGCCGTAGTTGAACTGGGCCGCGCGAGCGATCCGCGGGTACATGCCCTCGACGGCGGGCGCGTGGCGCGTCCGGCCGCGATAGATCAGGTAGGTCGTCCCCGCCGTGCGCAGGCCGGCGTCGTCGAGGTGCTCGAAGACCGTCCTGCGCTCGCGCGTAAGGTGGGCGAGGTTGAGGTTGTAGACGGTGTCGATCAGCGAGCGGCGTACCCCGTGCGCCTGCGTGGCTCCGAACGAGGAGCCGTACTCGACGTAGCGCTCCTCGCCGCGGTGGTACCAGTTGGTCGCCGGAACCTCGTGCACGTCCACGGAAAGGCCGGTGGCGATCGAGGCCGCGCAGACCGGGGTGAGCGAGGGGAAGGCGGCGACGCTGTCGCGCACGTACAGGCCCCGCTCGCGCAGCGCCGCCAGTGCCGGGGCGCGGCCCTCGGTGATCGCCCGGTCGAGCATCTCGGGCTTGAGCGCGTCGATGACCCCGAGGACGAGCTTCTTGGCGGGGCGGGCGACTCCCTCGCTCACCGCAGGATGCGCAGGCCCTCGTACTTGCGGTCGCGCTCGGAGCGCGAACGCACGGCGAGCACCGCGAAGGCGATGAGTGCGAGTAGGGCGACCGGCGGCACGAAGATCGAGACTGCAGCCAGCACGAGCGCGACGAGGTCGCCGTAGACGGCGAACAGGCCGGCGGCCGAGCCCTCCGTGCGCCGGCGCGCCCGCGCGAGGAGCCGCGCGACGGCGACGTAGCCGAGCCCGGCGCAGCCGGCGCCGAGCAGAAGGCCAGGCCAGGCCGCGGCACCACCCGCGGCGAGCGCCCCGGCGAACAGCAGGGCTCCGAGCGCAAGTCCGGCGACGGGCAGCGCCACCT
>JACCUC010000091.1 GCA_013812065.1 Thermoleophilaceae bacterium
AACGCGCTCTCGCGGCGCGCATGCCGGAGGGAGTACCGCAGACCGGCGATCTCGCGGGGCTCGCCCGGCTCGAGGGCCTCCAGGTCCTCGGGCTCGAAGTGTCCGGGGCGCTTGCGCATGACCGCGATTCCCTGGCCCACGCTCTCCGGCTCGAGGTGCAGGAACTCGAAGGCCCGTCCCCAGTGGGCCCGCAGCCACCATTGCGATTGGTAGACCGCCGGGCCGCCCTTGTCCCACCCCAGGCCGGCGCCATACACGTGCATGCCGATCTGGTCCTCGTCCCAGTCCTCGTGCCACGCGGCCCGCGCGGGGCCTTCGAACGAGCCGCGGTTCTTGAAGGTCACCGCGAGCAGGCCCTCTTCGCCGAGCAGGCGGTGCAGCTCGACGAGCCACGCGCTCCAGGTCTCGACAAGATGGGTGAAGACGGAGGTCGCGAGGATCAGGTCGACGTGCCCGAGGGATGCGGCAGCGGCGGGTGCTCGCCGTTTACGAAGACATTCAGGGGCGGGCATAGATTCTGCTCGAGCCACTCGATGCTCGGTCGGTGGATGTCGCAGCCCCACAGCTCGGCACGGCCGGACTCGGGGATCAGGTGCCGGAGTACCCGACCGGCGCCGCAGCCGAAGTCGAGCACGCGCTTGCCCTCGAACGACCACGTCTCGGGAAGGGCGCCGATGAGGTGGTCGCAGATGACCTTGCCGAGGCGCTCGTAGGTCTCCTCCGGATAGTCGCGCGAGTCGGGCACGCGGCCGGCGTGCTCGCGCAGCTCGACCGGGGGGACGGGCAGCGAGCGGCGCGACGTCAGGGCCGTGGCTGTCGCTTCCTCATGAGCCTCCACTCGAGTCCTCTCCGATCGTCGGCCTGGCTCCGCCAAGGCTACCCTGCCACGCGTGACCAGCACCTCCGCCGATCCGGCGCTCGCCCCCGCGGTCGACGTCGCGGAAGCGCCTCCGCGCTCGATCGTACGCGACGCCGTCGCCGAGTTGCGTGCGGTCGCACGCTACCGGCACCTGCTCCGGTACCTGGTTTCCTCGTCGCTGAAGACCGAGCACGCGAACACGGTGCTCGGCTTTCTGTGGTGGGTGCTCGATCCACTGCTGCTGGCCTCGGTCTACGTGCTGCTGGTGGGAGTGCTGCTCCAGCGCGGCGGCCCGGACTTTCCGATCTTCGTAGTCGCGGGCATCATCGCCTGGGAGCTCTTCTCCAAGGGCTCGCTCAACATGGTGTCTGGGACGGTGCGCAAGGAAGCATCCATGCGTCAGGTCGTGTTTCCGAAGTCGGTGCTGCCCTTATCGGAGATCGGGGCCGCCGCGATTCATTGGGCGTTCGCTTTCTCCGTGCTGCTCGTGATCGCCATCCCCTTCGGGATCTACCCGAGCGCGTACGCGCTGCTCGCCCTTCCGATCGTCCTCGTGCAGCTCGTGCTGACGCTCGGGGTCGGCTTCTTCCTGTCGGCCTTCAACATCTTCTTCCGCGACACGACCAGGCTGATGCAATACGTGTTTCGTATCGGCTTCTACCTGTCCCCGGTCCTCTACCCCGTCTCGGTGGTCCCCGAGCGCTTCCGCGATCTCTACCTGCTGAACCCGTTCGCCACCCTGATCCCCGCTTATCGAGACGTGGTGATGGAGCACAGGCTGCCGGACTTCGGAGCGCTCGCGATCGTCGCCGGCGGCTCGATCGTCGTCCTCATCCTCGGGTACCTCTTCTTCGTCCGATGCCAACCTTGGTTCGCCAAGCTCGTTTAGCGTGAGCGCCTCGTCCAACATCGTCATCGCCGCCAGGGACCTCGGGATCAAGTACGACCTGCGGCTCAAGCGCCGGCGCACGCTAAGCCACACGATCGCGCAGGTGATCCGCGGCGATGCCTCCGGCAGCCTCGGCCGCGACGAGTTCTGGGCGCTGCAGGGGGTGAGCTTCGCGCTCGAGCGAGGGGAGGTGCTCGCCGTCGTGGGCGGCAACGGCTCGGGCAAGAGCACGCTGATGCTCACGATCGCGGGCGTACTGCGCCCCGATGCCGGCGCCCTGACGACGTTCGGGCACTCCGCCACTCTCCTCACCCTGGGGAGCGGCTTCCAGCCGGACCTGACCGGCCGCGAGAACATCCACCTGAACGCGGCCTTCCTCGGCTTTGGCCCCGAGAAGATCGCGGCCTCGCTCGAGCCGATCATCGAGTTCTCCGAGCTCGGGCGGTTCATCGAGGCCCCCGTCTCGACCTACTCCACGGGCATGCGCGCGCGCCTCGGCTTCTCGATCGCGACACACCTCGAGCCGCAGATCCTGTTGCTCGACGAGATACTCGGCGTCGGCGACGCGAGCTTCAAGGAGAAGAGCAGCGAGAAGATGGATGAGCTGATGAGCCGAGCTCAAGCGATCGTGGTGGTGAGCCACAACCCCCAGTTCGTCCGCGACATCGCTACGAAGGCGCTCTGGCTCGAGCGCGGCAAGCTGAGGGCGCTCGGCGATCCGGCGGCGATCCTGGAGGAGTACGCCGCCGAGATCAGGAAGGCGCGCCAGCAGATGAAGGCGGTGGCCTGAAGCGGTGGGCCGCGGGCTGGACGAGCTGCGGTACCTCGTTCGTGACAGGCTCGGACCGGCCAACGGGCGCCCGCGCAAGGCGGCGCGCCACTTTCTCGAGGCGGCGAGGGTAGCTCGCGACCTGGCGCCGTTCCGAGGGGAGGGAGTCGAGCGGGAGGCGCTGCGGGCGGAGCAGGAGTCGGCCAAGTCCTTCCTGGAGCGCTACACGCGCTCGCTCGGAGCATCGGTCGACGGCGAATCCGCCGGCTCGGTCGAGGAGGTCCCCGTCGATCGCCGCGGGGTGCTGGTAGGTGCGGACCACCGACCGGATGGTGAAGTCTCGGTGGACGTCGTGGTCTGCGTCCACGACGCGCTCGACGACCTGCGTCGCTGCCTGCGGTCGCTGCTCGCAAAGACGGGGCGCCCGTTTCATCTGATCCTCGTCGACGACGGCAGCGGTCCCGAGACCGGCGACTACCTGCGTCGCTTCTGCACCGGGAATCCGGACGTGAAACTCGTAACGCGCGCCGGACCGCCGCACGGCTACACGCTCGCCGCCAACGATGGCCTGCGCGCCTCGAACGGCGACTACGTCGTCTTCCTCAACAGCGACACGATCGTCACGTTCGGGTGGCTCGACCGGTTGATCGAGTGCGGCGAGTCCGATCCGTCGATCGGCATCGTCGGCCCGCTGTCGAACGCGGCGAGCCATCAGTCGGTGCCCAAGCTCAGGGACGGCGGGGCCTGGGCGGTCAACGAGCTCCCCTCCTTTCTCACCCCCGACGGCATGGCCTTCCTGCTCGCGGGCTCGAGCTCGGGCTCCCGTCCGCGGCTGCCCTTCCTCAACGGCTTCTGTTATGCGGTCAAGCGCGCGACGGTCGACAGGATCGGGCTCTTCGACGACGAGAACTTCGCGAGCGGCTACTGCGAGGAGAACGACTACAGCTATCGGGCCTCTCTGGAGGGCTTCGAGCTGGCGGTCGCCCAGGGCGCCTACGTCTACCACGCCAAGTCGCGCTCCTACGGGGCGGAGGGCCGGCGCGAGGTCGCGCGCCGCAACTACCAGATCTTCCTGCGCAAGCACGGCGAGGAGAACATCGCGCCGCTCGTGCAGAGCCTCGACCGCGGCGAGGCGCTCGAGCCGCTGCGCGCGCGCGTCACCCAGGCGACCGCCGACCTCGACTCGTTCGCGGGGGCCTTTCGGTCGGCGTTCCCCGAGCCGCTGCGGATCGCCTTTCTGCTCCACGGCGTGGGCAGTGGGGCGGCCGGAGGGGTGCATTCGATCTATCAGGAGACGAGCGGCATGCGCGCCCTCGGGATCGACGCTCGCATCCTCGTCCCCGCCGACGGGCTGGAGAACGCCCGGCGCCAGTACGCCGACGCGGACGAGATGTTCGTCGGCTTCGACGGTGAGGAGGACCTTCACGCTCGTACCGCCGACCGCGACGTGATCGTGGCGACCCACTTCGGGAC
>JACCUC010000093.1 GCA_013812065.1 Thermoleophilaceae bacterium
CCGATGCGGCGCAACGGCGCAGCCGCCGGGCAGCCCGGACGCCGAAGCACGCCGGGCGCGCCACGCGCACCCTGGCGCGCCCCCGATCCCTCAGGCCGACGCGAGCGGGGCGCCGGAGGCGCTCGGAGCGGGTCCCCAACGCGGTCCGACGACGAGCCACTCACGGGCGCGGGCGAGTCGCCGTGGGTGCGCTTCGAGCAGGCCGAGCGGGAGGCCGGCGCCGCGGCGCCGCGCCCGCGCCCTTCCCTTCCCGATCTGTCCGCGCTGCTCCTGGCCCTCGAGGGTCTGCGCAGCGCGGTGCCGCGCGAGCTCTCCGACCAGCTGACCGCCCTCCTCCGCGAGCTCCTGCTCACGCTCCGCGCGCTGATCGACTGGTACCTCGAGCGCCTCGACGGCGGGCCGGTCGAGACCGAGGTCGAGGACATCCCGATCGATTAGATGGAGCTCGGAGGCGGTAGAGCCACTCCCGTCGGTGCGGCGCCGCGGCCGCCGGGCGCCGACGCCGCCGCGGACACCCCGCTGCGCCGCGGCATCTCGCGACCGGTGCTGCTCGTCTTCATCGTCGGAGACATGCTCGGAGCCGGCATCTACACGCTCGTCGGCGAGGTCGGCGCCGAGGTGGGCGGGGCGATCTGGACCGCCTTTGCGCTCGCCCTCGTGCTCGCGATCCTGACGGCCGGCGCCTACGCCGAGCTGACCACCAAGTACCCGCGCGCAGGCGGCGCCGCCTACTACGTCAACCGCGCGTTCGGGATGCCGCTGCTCACCTTCCTCGTCACCTTCGCGGTCATGGCCTCGGGGATCGTCTCGGCGAGCACCCTCGCGCGCGGCTTCGGCGGCGACTATCTGGGTGCCTTCGTCGAGCTGCCGGTACTGCTCATGGCGCTCGTGTTCATCGTGGTGGTGGCGCTGGTCAACTACCGCGGATCGTCGAGTCGGTGCGAATCAACGTCGCCTTTACGGCGATCGAGGTGCTCGGGCTGCTGCTGATCGTCGTCATCGGCGTGGTGGCGCTCGGGAGCGGGACGGGCGAGCCGGAGCGGGCGCTCGAGTTCAAGCCGGGCGCCAGTGTGGCCGGGCTCGTCCTCGCGGGCGCGGCGCTCTCCTTCTACGCGCTGATCGGCTTCGAGGACTCGGCCAACGTGGCGGAGGAGGTCGTCGATCCGAGGCGCGCCTACCCGCTCGCCCTCTTCGGCGGCCTGGCGGTGGCCGGGGTCCTCTACCTGCTCGTGACCTTCACGGCGGCGATGGTCGTCCCCACCGAGCGCCTCGCCGGCTCGTCGAGCCCGCTGCTCGAGGTAGTGCAGGTCGGTCCGCTCTCGGGCGTCCCGGATCGGCTGTTCTCGGCCATCGCCCTCTTCGCACTGGCCAACGGGGCCCTGATCACATGATCATGGCCTCGCGCATCCTCTACGGCATGGCGAGCGAGCGAGTTCTACCGGGCGCCTTTGGCCGCATCGCCGAGCGGCGTCGCACGCCCTGGGTGGCGATCGTCTTCACCACCGCCCTGGCCATGGTCCTGATCGCCACCGGTGAGACCGAGGACCTGGCGAGCACGACGGTCACGCTGCTCCTGTTCGCCTTTGTCTTCGTCAACGTGGCCGTGCTCGTGCTGCGGCGCGAACGGGTCGACCGCGACCACTTCACGGTGCCGCGGGCGCTGCCCGTGCTCGCCGTGCTCACCTCGGCCGGGCTGCTCACCCAGCGCGACGGCGAGGACTTCCTGCGGGCGGCAGCCTTCCTGTTGCTCGGGCTCGTCCTATGGCTTTTCAACCGCCGGGCCAAGGACGTCGAGCCCGCCGGTGCGCCCGGGGCCCGAGGATCGGCCGGGACGACTAACCTCCCCCCCGAGTGACCGAGCGCCGACCTCAGTCCTGGATCCTCACGGGCTCGCTCGACAACTTCCGCGCGAGCCGCGAGCACGGCTTCGAGGTCGTGGGCCTCAAGGAGGGCCGCCGGCGCCTCGCCGAGCAGGTCGAGCCCGGCGACCGGATGGTCTTCTACGTGACCGGCGTGCAGGCGTTCGGCGCGATCGCTTGCATCGCCGGCGAGCTGTACGAGGACCGGACGAAGATCTGGCCGGGCAAGCCCGGCAAGGCCGACGACTATCCCTGGCGCTTTCAAGCCGAGCCCGAGCTCGTGCTCGACGAGAGCTCCTTCGTGCCCGCGGTCGAGCTGGCGCCGCGGCTCGAGCACGTCCAGAAGTGGCCGGCCGAGCACTGGCGGCTCGCCTTCCAGGGGCAGCTGCGCGCGGTCCCGGACGCCGATGCGGCACTCCTCGAGGAGCGCCTGCGCGAGGCGGCGGGCGCGCCGGCCGCGGCATGAGCGGCGCCGGTGTCGATCCGGCCGACCGGGCGCGCGTGCTCCTGCTGCGCGGCGACCAGCTGCTGGAGAGCGGCAGCCCGGAGTCGCTCGACGAGGCGCTGCTCGCCTACCAGGGCGGCCTCGAGCTCGCCGAGGACCCGAGCGTCGCCGACGATGAGCTGCGCCGCACCTTCGAGGAGCGGGTCGCCACGGCTCGCGAGCGCCTCGGCGGCGGCAGCTCCGGGCCGGAGTGAGGCACGAGCGCCACTACAGCGTCGAGCAGGCCAACGC
>JACCUC010000098.1 GCA_013812065.1 Thermoleophilaceae bacterium
TTGACGACCTCGCGGCGCGGATGGGACTCCGGGCGCCCACCGCCCTTGGTCGCCGACAGCAACGGATCGACCAGCGCCCACTGCGCGTCGGTGAGATCAGATGGGTACCGCCCCTTTGTTGACATAGTCTGGCCATTCGAGGATGCCCCTCCCAAGTCCTGCCAGCTTGTCAAACACGCTCTCAGTGGTGGGCTCACTCGCTGGAGCGTCCTCTACACCGAAGTAGTCGAGGTCGACACGCCGAATGCGGTATGTCGTCTCGACCGTGACGCCAACGTCGTGGTCGATCATGAGTTCCGCAAGCTGCTTGCCGTCCACGAGGATGACGCGGGGGTTCACCGCGTCTGCGAACTCGCGCGCCTCGCGGGTGAAGTTGGACGTGGTGATGAAGACTCCCTTGGACGCCAGTTGCCCGTTCAAGGCGCCGACGAACTGCTGAATGTCCGGACGCCCGACCGTGTTGGCCCAGCGCTTCGCCTGAACGTAGATGAGGTCGAGCCCGAGCTTGTCCTCACGGATCACACCATCCACGCCGCCGTCGCCGCTGCGCCCGAGCCGTTGGGCGGAGTCCTCGCGGGAGCCGCCGTAGCCAATGGCTTGAAGCACGTCCAAAACAGCCAGCTCGAAGAAGTCGGGCGTCTGCTCGCGCACTCGGTCGAGAACGTCCGCGGCGAGCGCCGCGCGAAGCTCGCGCCACGCCCACTCCATCCGCTCGGACGGCGTCCCGGCGGTCGGTTCCGTGACCTCGGGCGGTGTCATCGTCGTGCTGGTGTTGTCGCCGCCATGCGAGCGGAACTGGCGGTACTCCCCGAACGCCCTCAGCACCCGAAGGTCGACGCGCTCTGAATCGGGCGTGTCCATGAGGACGCGGGCCCCGCGCTCAGTGATGCGGTAAACGCCTCGCTGCGGCGACTCGATCACGGCCGCGCCCTTGAGGTGCGTCAGAGCCCATCCGACGCGGTTGCGGTAGAGCAGGTCCCGGTCGCTCGGTAGGCGCTCCGCCAACTCCTCCTCGGTGAGCCCGAACTGCTGCGCGAGGGTCTCCCGAATCGTCTGCACCGAACGGACCTGCCCGTCCGAGAGGACGACCAGCAGTGGGCGCATGATCGATTGGAAGTCGGGAATCGCCACGCTCGAACCCTAGTGCTCCGGCTACTACTGAGATGGACGCCGCTGTCAAGCAGCAGCCTTGGTCTTGGCGCGTAGACGCTCATGGTGAGCTTCCTGCTGGGGCCGGGCGGCCGGCGCGAGGCAAACGACAACTGGTCACTCTGAGATGCGCGGGTCGAGACCGCAGGACAGTGTCCGGTCGTGAGCTGCCTCGCACTAGGGTCGCGAGTCGGAATCGCATAGAAGTAGTCGAGGTTCCTCCGGGCGCTCGCGCCGGCCGCCCCGCCCCAGCGATGGTCGGGTCAGGCGGCAAGCTCTTCCTCTCGTAGCGGTTGATGGGTCATCGCCGCCCAGAGAAAGCCGCACAGCTCGCGGGCGATAGCGACGTTGGCGACGGTCGAGCGCTTGCCGTGGTCGATCAGGGCTCGACGGCGGTGGTTGAGCCGCACCTGCGCCTGCCACGCCCGGATCCTCACCGCCTCGGGCACGTGGGGCTCGAGCGCTCGCGCTCGCTCGGAGCGCCGCGGCGCGTGCTGGTAGTGCCAGGCGGCCTCGACGAGCAGCCGGCGGGCGTGGCGGTTGCCGCACTTGGTGATGTGCCCGCGGTGCTGTTGGTCGCCCGAGGAGTACTCGGTCGGGGTCAGCCCGAGATAGCTCATGAGCTCGCGCGGGTGGGCGAAGCGGCGGAAGTCGCCGATCTCGGCGATCAGCCCGAGTGCGGTGATCGCGCCGATGCCGCGGAAGCTCGCGAGCCAGCGAACCGGGTCGCACCACGGCTCGCTCGTGGCCACCCGCGCGAGCTCCGCGTCGATCGTGGCGAGCTGGGCGTCGATCGCCTCGAGGTGAGAGCGCATGTGGGCAAGCGCGCGCTCGGCGAGCGGGTCGGCGAGGCGCTGGCGGTGAAGCCACGCCGCGTGCTGCTTGGTCCAGGCCTTCTTGCCCTCGCGGTAGATGTGGCCGTGGCGCAGCAGCGCCTTTTGCACCCGGTGGCGGGCCGCGGTGCGCGCGCCGCGGATGTCCTCGCGGGCGCGCATGAGGTCGCGCAGTCCCTCGTGCTCGGGCGAGGGTGGTTCGACGAAGGAAAGCTCGCCGGCGCGGTAGAGGCGCACGAGCTTCTTGGCGTCGCGGCGGTCGGTCTTCACCCGATCACCCGGCCTGACCGGCACGAGCGACGGCGCGATCACGTCGCAGGCGACGCCGATCCGCGCAAGCAGGCGGAAGAGGTCATAGCCGCAGGGACCGGCCTCGTAGGCGACGGCGAGGCGCTCGGGCCCGCCGAGGCGGTCGACCAAGCGACGCACGGCGCGCTCGGTGTTCTCCATGCGGATGACCTCGGGCGCTCCGCCGCTCGCCGACAGCACACCGGCCACGAGCGAGTTCTTGTGCACGTCGAGGGCGACCCACCGGTCGACCTGGGCAGGGGCGGTCGAGCTAACGTCCGGCATGGGCTGGTCCTCCTTCGTATGCGGCACTGGCCGCTGCGGGCTTTGTCTTCCGCGACGCTAACCCGCGACAGATGCGAACGCCGGGGGCCAGCCCCTCTCGGCGTCCATACTGACTAGCTGCATCGGCGGGCGGGCCGAGCGTCGGCGAGGTGAAGTCCTGGGTGGAGTCGGGTGGGCCGGTGGGGCCGGTGGTCTTCGTACTCCTCTACGTGGCTCTCACCGTGCTGGTGTTTCCCGCGG
>JACCUC010000131.1 GCA_013812065.1 Thermoleophilaceae bacterium
GAGTAGCCGGCGAGCACCGGCAGCCGCCGCGCGAGCTCCTCCGCGTCGATCGAGCTGGCCCGCACGCCATCCACCTGCTCGAGCACGGCGAGCCGGTCGGCGACGGACGGGCCGAGTGCGACCACGCGGTCGCGCTCGCGCAACTCGGCGGGGACAGTCACCGTGGTGCTCACGCCGCGGCCCTCTTCCTCTGCTCGGCGAGCGATCTCCGGTCGTGGAAGGCCCGATGACAGCCCGGGCAGAGGACGCAGAGGTCTGTCTCAAGCTCGGCACCGACACGCCTGTAGGAGTTGTGATGAACCTCGAAAGGCGTGTCCTCATCCCCGCAGAGCTGGCACCGCCAGCCGCAGCGCGCCTTGGCCGCCTCGCGTCGCTCGAGCCACGCTTCGGTGCGCCGATATTCGGAGTAGTCGTCGATGGCCCGAGGGCCGGTACCGCCCTTCGTGATGACCGGGTAGCTGGGCCGCACCGGATGCTCGCGGTGCGGGAAGGTGTGCAGCTCGCGGTGGCCGCAGTCCGGACACCCCTTCCGTATCTGCTCGACGCCGTTGGCCGTCTTGAGCACGACGAATCCCCACCGCGCGTGCCGGCACTGCCGCTGCTCGCGCGGACCGAGCTCGACGACCGTCGGGCGCCTCACGGTCCGGCCTCCCCGAGTCGGCGATCGATCTCGGCCGCACAGCGCTCGCCGAGCTCGGTCCACAGGCTCTCGCGGACTGCCGTGGGTAGCGTGTCGAACCGCTCGGCCCGCTCGGCGCCGGAAAGCGTCGGCGTGCGGTCGCGAAGGGCCTTGAAGGTCTGCGCCGCCGCAGGGCGGCCAGGGGGTGCGCTAGGCTGGAACACGCGGCCCTGCTCGGCCGTTTGAAGTTTCGCGGAGGCTCGGCGTGGCGGCCGAGCTTTCGTCGTTATTGACGACCACGCGCTCGAGGCGACGGAGGGCGCGTGCGTAGGCGGCGCCCTCGGCGGCTCGCGGAAGGCGCGAGCCGCGCTCCCATCGTGAAATGGCACTCCCCGTCACGCCGATCGCGGCGCCGAGCTCGCTCTGCGAGACGAGCGCGGCACGCCGCAGTCGAGCGCCCCGGCCCGTCGAAACGGCGTCTCGGGCCTCGATGACGAGGTTCAGGTCGGTGCGCCGGAGGTCGGTCATGCGACCAACGTATAGCGCACTGACACGCCCCTGACGGCTCCGTGCCGTGCCAACTTTCGCAAGGCGTGGTACGGTCGTGCCAGAGCCATGCCGCGCCCGCCTTTGAACAAGTTCCCCCGCGTCGGCATGGCTCTGGGCTCTGGCGACGAGGCCGCCGCCCGCGCCCGAGCCCGAGCAGACGACACCGTCCGCTGGGAGGAAGTCGCGCCCAACCTGGCGGTCCCCGAAGCATTCAGCTACACACCAGCCCCGGGCCGCGGACCCGCGACCCGGTTGCATCTTCGCGTGACCGATCGCGAGGTCGTCTGCGAGCGGCTCGAAATCTCGCCTCGCTCAGCCGATGAACCGCTGAGCGCTCAGCGGGTACGTGATGTTCCCTTTGGACAGCTGCTGCGCCGCGCTGCGGCGGAGGCGGCACGCCCTATCACGTTCACCCGCGGCCACGCTGACTGCACCCCGTGGGAGGAAATTTTGGTGCGGCCACTGCCTTCTACACCAGACGACGAGGAGGAGCACCTCGAGCCGGCCTGGCTTCTCGAGGACCCGGCCGAGTCAACGAAGGGGTCCCTCGAAGACTTATGGCAGGTCAAGTCCGCCGAGGAGCTCGTCGACGCGGTCCTCAGCCTGCCACCCCCCAAGGCGAGAGTCCTCTCGGACGACGAGCGCGCGGTCGCCGAATCGCTGCCCGAGGAAAAGGAGCTGCGCGACATGGCGGCCGCCCATCAGTGGTTCGTCGCGCAAAAGAAGGACGATCCCACGATCCGGGTCGCCAAACGGTTCAACATGAGCCGGTCGTCGGCTTCGAGGAGGCTCCGGCGTGCGCGGGAGCTTGGCTACCTCTAGGGCCGAATCCATTGGGCACAAACTCGCGTTTTGTGCCCAATGAGGCGCTAAACGGCCGCAATCTGCGGTAATCCGGCGCCCGCCCACAGAGAGGTGGGATATGGGCCGCCTAGGCTCTACAGAGCGGAATCTAGCCCCTTCTCGGGGTCCTCGGCGCGGCGCTTCACACGCGAGAGGTCGGTGGTTCGAAACCACCCGCGCCCATCTTTGGGAAGCCCGCTACGGCGGGCTTTCTGCGTTCTGGACCCTCCCCGGCTGTTTCCCCTCCCACCTCGTTGGAAGCGGG
>JACCUC010000144.1 GCA_013812065.1 Thermoleophilaceae bacterium
CCGCCCGCGATCGTCGGTACCGCCGCTAGCATCGCGCCGACGTGAGCTCATCGCAGCAGGAATCCTCGTGGCTGCCCGAGATCAAGCCACGTCTGCGCGGGGTGTCACACCAGTGGGCGTTCATCGCCGCCCTGGTCTCGGGCCTCGCCCTGGTTGTCACCGCGCCGTCGCGCCGAGCCGTCGCCGCAGCCGCCATCTACGCCGTGGCGCTCGCCGGCATGTTCGGAGCGAGCGCGCTCTACCACCGGATCGATTGGCGTCCTCGCGTCAGCCTCTGGATGCGACGGCTGGATCACTCGATGATCTTCGTGATGATCGCGGGGACCTACACGCCGATCGCGCTCCTGCTGCTCGACGGAGCCTTCTCGCGAACCGTCCTCGGGATCCTCTGGGGGGGCGTGGTTCTCGGCTTGATACTGAAGCTCGTCTGGATCGGCGCACCGTCGTGGCTCGCCGCTTTCATCTACCTGGCTCTCGGTTGGATCGGCGTCGCCACACTTCCGCAGCTGGTCCGCGTGGGCGGCGTCGCGGCGGCGACGCTGCTCCTCGCGGGCGGGGTGCTGTACACGGCTGGGGCCGTGGTTTACGCGAGGGGGCGGCCGAATCCCAAGCCCGCCGTATTCGGATTTCACGAGGTATTCCACGTTCTGGTGATCGCCGCCGCGGTCGTGCACTTCGTTGCGGTGGCGTTCTTCGTCATCCCACGCGGCTGAGGGCGGCGGCGCGACGACACCGGGGTCGGTCAGACCCGAACCGATCGTCCCGCAACTACCGGCGGCCGGTCTGGCCCCGAGCCGCGAGTACGTCGCGAAGCAGACGCGGGCGGTCGGTCATGATCCCGTCCACGCCCAGGTCGAGCAGGTCCTGCATCGCCGACTCGTCGTTCACCGTCCAGACGTGCACCGGGAGTCCCGCGCGATGGGCCGCGCCGACGAAGCGAGCGGTGACGATCGGCAGCGGACCGCTGCGTAGCGGCACCTGAACGCAGTCCGCCCCCTGGCGTGGCATGCGCCCACGGATCGCGCCGACGCGAGCGACGGCCACGGCGCGCGGCCCCATCGACGTGCACGCCCGCCCGCCGCTGAGCGCCCGGACACGACGAAGACGGCGATCCGAGAAGGCTCCGAAGCCGACGCGATTCCAGGCGCCGAGACGATCGATGAGGGCGACGAGGGGCTCGACGCACTCGTCGGCCTTGGGGTCGATGTTGACCCGCACGTCGGGCCAGCGGACCAGCAGCTCCTCGAGGCGCGGGATCCTGACCCCGCGGCCCCGGAACGGAAAGCTGCGCCCGCCGTCGAGCGTGAAGACGTGGCCGGCGTCGGCCGTCTCGACCTCGGCGATGCTCAGGGCGGCGATCGCTCCCCTGCGGTCGGTGACCCTGTCGAGGCTCGGATCGTGGAAGGCCACCACGGCGCCGTCGCGAGTCACGTGGGCATCGGTCTCGAGGTAGCGATACCCGAGCGCGACGGCATCGCCGAACGCTTCGAGCGTGTTCTCGGGGGCCTGCTCCGAGCCACCCCGGTGGGCGATGGCGATCGGCGCCGGGAGGTCGAGGAAGGGATGGGGGTCTATGGCTCTCGCGATCGTGGCTCGGCCAGGACGTCCCTCAGCCATTCGCGCACCACCGCCACGAACCTCGGCTCGATCGTGTGCGGGATCGCCGCCTCCCGGTAGAGCACCACGAGGCCGGCCTCCTCCAGCCGCCGACGAGCCTCGCGGGCAAAGTCGACCGGGATGATCGGGTCCTCGGTTCCGTGGCCGATCGCCACGGGGAACCCTTGCCGGCGGCGCAGGTCGAGCTCGAAGCCCTCGACCGTGGGAAGGAAGCCGCTCAGAGCCAGGACCCCGGCGGGCGCCGGGCGTCCCGCGCCGAGGCCGAGCGCGTACGACATGACCGCACCCATCGAGAAGCCGCCGAGGAACGTGCGCTCCCAAGGCACCCCGAGCGCAGCGGGGAGCGCGTCGAGCCACTCGGCGAGTCGAGCGAAGCTGTCGAAGAACGTACGCTCGTCGGGGAACCCCACGCGCCGGACGATGTACCAGTGATAGCCGCCGGGCGGGAGAGAATGCGGCGCCCTCGGCGCGACCACGACGAGCCGCCGCTCGGGGTCGAGCCGGTCTGCCACGGGGAGCAGGTCGAGCTCATCCGTCCCGCGCCCGTGCAGCAGGACCAGCGCGCCCTCGGGCTCGCCGCCGGCCGGCCGTATCTGGTGCGCGAGCGTCCCGTCAGGCATGAGCTCCATTATCGGTGGGAGCGCCGCCACCGGCGCTACCGCGCGCGCGATCGCTCAGGGTCGCTCGTAGGTCAGCCTGAGCAGGTCGTTGCTCGTGTAGAAGCTCAGGCTCGCCCGCGTACAGCGGGCGCGTACCCGCAGCTCCCCGTCGCCGCTCGCACCGCTGACGTAGTCGGCGAGCGTTCCGGTCGGGGCCTTGTCAACCTGGATCTCCGTCGTGCCCACCGAACGTGAGTCGAGCGAGACCCATCTGCTCGCCGTCCAGGACCAGATCGCGAGCGTGTGGGCGCAACGGGCGGAGCTCTTGCTCCTGGACGTCAGCTTGAGGGTGCGGAGCGCATTCGAGATTCTCGTGAAGCGGCCATACCACGAGCTCGTGCGCGTGCCGGACGTCGTCGAGTTGATGGCCAAGTAGCGGTTGTCGTTTGCCCTCAGTGACGCGTAGCTTCCGGCCCGGCGCGTACCCGACTCGGTCACCGTGGCGGCGGGGAAGGCAGTCACGGTCGCGAGCGTGCGGAAGGACCAGGCCCTATCGGCGGCGAGCGAGTTCCCCGCGGAGTCGGGGGCGGCTCTCGACAGCCGCGCCGTGTACCAGGTGGCGGGGTCGAGCGGCGCTGCGGGCTTGAAGATCAGCGTCTTCCCACTCCACGCGAAGCTCCCGGAGACGCGTCTTCCGTCGCTCGCGCGCACGAGCGAGAAGGCGCTCGCGGCCGCCGCCTCGTCCATCGGCTCGCTGAAGCTGACGCCGACGCCCGCGCTACGCGTGACGTCGGTTGTTCCATTGGCCGGCGCCACCGCGTCGATCGTCGGCGGTACCGAGTCGCTCGATGCCGCTTTCGCCCAGGTGAGGTAGCCGAAGTAGCGTCCCGACAGCGGCTGCCCGGGGTCGCCGGCGAAGCCCGAGCCGCCTACGGCCGCGCGGCTCGCGGCGTCCGCCCGCATCTTCTCGACGATCTCCGCCGGAGAGCGGCCGGCGCACGGGCCCTCGCGGGTGCCCTCATCGAGGCAGAGGGCCACCGCGCCGGCGATGTGGGGCGAGGCCATGCTCGTCCCCGAGATCGTGTTGTAGTTCCCGCCCGGCCACGTCGAGCGGATGCAGACGCCCGGCCCCGCGATCGTATGCGCGCTGCCGGCCGCGGTCGCCGCGTAGTTCGAGAAGCTCGCGTAGCGGTCGTCGACCTCTCCTGTCTCGCACGCGGGCGCCGCTCCCGATCCGCCGGCCTGTCCGTCGCTGTCAGTCATCGCCGAGACGGTCAGGACCTCCGGGTATGCCGCCGGCGTGTCGGGCTCGGGGGCGTAGTCGAAGTCCCAGCCGACGCCGTCCGGGCCGCCGTTTCCGGCGGCGACCACGTAGGTCACTCCCGCGGCGACCGACCCGCAGATCGCCTTGTGCTCGGGGTCGGTCGTCGTTGCGCAGGGCTCCACAGGCGGACCGGTCCCGACGAGGCTCATGTTGGCCACCTCGATGTCGTTGGCGGGATCGCTATCGGTGCGCGTACCGGTCACCCAGTCGATGCCGCAGATCACCTGCGAGGCTGTGCCCTCTCCGTTTGCGGCGAGTACCTTGGCGGCGTAGAGCCGCGTGCCGGGCGCGACGCCGACGACTCCCAAGCCGTCGTTCTCGGCGCCGATCGTGCCCGCCACATGTGTGCCGTGACCGTTGTCGTCGTCCGCCGCGCCACCGGGGCTGATGCAGTTCTTGCCGTTCCGGGCGTCGAGGTCGGGGTGGTCGAGGTCGATGCCCGTGTCGATGACCGCCACGTTGGCTCCGCTCGCCTCGCGAGCGGTCGATGCGGTGGCCGCGCCGATGCGACGGATGCCGGGCGGAGGCGTGGGCTCGCCGGAGGCGAGGCTCGCGACCGCCTTGACCTTGCGGTCCGGAGTGACCGACGCCACCTCGGGATCGGCCTCGAGACGATCGACCTGGCGCTGGGACAGCTCCGCGGAGAACCCCTCGACCGCACGCCGGTAGACGTAGTCGGCCTCGAAGCCCTGGCGCCGCTCGCGGGTCTCGGTCTCCTCGGAGGGGCTCTCGGCAGAGCGGTTATAGGTGACGATGTACTGGTCGGGAACCACGACCTCACCCGGCCGGGCGTCCCGTTCGCCCGCCCGCTGGGCGTCGGCGACCTCGGGCTCCGGCCCGCTCGCTCCGGGCAGCGCGATCACCGCCAAGGCGACGACCGCGAGCACTGCCACGGCCAACCGCCAGCTGAGCGTTCGTCCCCGCACGTTGCTAGGGTAGCCGCGCGGCTTGGCGCAGGGCGCGGCCGGCGAGCACGGGGTTCGCCACGCCGGCCGCGTGTGGGGTGGCCATCGAGGTGCGGTTGAACGAGGCAGCTCGCGAGCAGGGTGGCGCGCCGCTCAGGTGAGCGGTTCGGACAGGCGAGGCTTGATCCCTTCGGCCGATACGACTAGGTCGACCATCGTGAGCCCGGCCTTGAGGGAATCCTGGAAATCTGGACGCGAGCGACTCCTCGGTCGGGCTCGGTGCTCTCGCCCTCAGAAGGGGGCCGCAACTTCCGCGGTGACCGGCGGTTCACGCTCCGACAGCGTCCATCGGGACGCACCACGAGCGCGCGAGGGGGAAGCCGCGTGCAGTTCAGATGGACATGATCAGATGGACATGAGCTCCGACTCGAGGGACTAGCAGCCGGCCCGGCATCGCAGCACCCTCGTGCGGGCCTTCGTCGCCCTCGCTGTCTCGCTTTTCGTCATCTCGGCCTTCGCCTCCGCGGCGGCCGCGTACCCAGTCGTCGGTGCCGCCGGCGACATCGCGTGCAACCCGAGGAGCAGCTACTTCAACCGCGGCTACGGAACATCGACGCGCTGTCACATGCGTCAGACGGCCAGGGTCGTCTCCAGGATGTCTCCCGATCGCGTGCTTCCGCTCGGTGACCTCCAGTACGAGCGAGGCGATTACTCGAGCTTCCTCAAGAGCTACCACCGCAGCTGGGGCGCTTCCGGTCGATAACCAGGCCCACTCCCGGCAATCACGAGTACGAGACCTCCGGCGCAGCGGGCTACTTCCGCTACTTCGGCTCGCGCGCGGGCTCAAGGAGCCGCGGGTACTACTCGTTCAACTTCGGCGGCTGGCACATCGTGTCGCTCAACAGCAACTGCGGGGAAGTCGGCGGGTGCGGCCCCGGCTCGCGCCAGCATCGATGGCTCGCAGCCGATCTGTATCGACACCGGCGCGACGCGTGCACCCTGGCCTACACGCATCACCCGCGCTTCTCCTCAGGGAACGAGCACGGAAGCCGGCGGGAGTTGAGGTATCTGTGGAAGCTGCTCGACGACTCGGGTGCGGAGGCCTTCCTGAGCGGTCACGAGCACGACTACGAGCGGTTTGCGCCGCTCGACTACATGGGGCGGCGAAACTCGAGGGGAATGATCCAGTCGTCGTCGGAATCGGCGGCAAGAACCTGCGCGACTGGGGCAAGCTGAAGGCGAACACGGCCGTTCGCAACAACAGGACGTTCGGAGTCCTCAAGCTGGCGCTCCACGACGCCCACCTGGGCTGGCGCTTCATCCCGGAAACCGGCGACCGCTTCTCCGACCGCGGCGAACGGACGTGCAGCAAGCGGGCTCCTTAGCTATCCAAGCGCCGCCAGCACACGAGCGACGCTCCGATGACTCTCGATAACGATCCCCGGCCGACCGAGCTGCCGGCCCCCGGCGCGGGCGCGCGCGCCGATAGCCTCCGACCATGACCGTGCCGACCGTCTCCGCCGCCGAGTCGTTGTGGCTCGACAGAGTCTCTCCTACGACCTATCCGGCTCAACGAGACGCCGTGCAGGTCGACATCGCGGTCCTGGGGGGCGGGATAACGGGACTCACCACCGCCCTCCTGCTCAAGCGCGACGGAGCTCGCGTGGCGGTGCTCGAGGCCGCGCGTGTCGGCACCGGGGCGACGGGCTGCAACACCGGCAAGGTATCGGCGCTGCAGTCGACCATCCTCTCGACGATCCGCGGCCGGCACGGAGCGGAGAAAGCCAAGGTCTACGCCGAGGCGAGCCTCGCCGCCGTCGAGCTGGTGGCCAAGCTGTCGGCCGACGAAGGGATCTCTTGCGACCTCGACCGGCGTCCCGCGTTCACGTACGCGGCGGATGACACCGAGATCGGGGCGGTCGAGCGGGAGGCCCAGGTGGCGGGCGCAGCCGGACTGGGCGTGCGCCTGGTCGACTCTGTCGATCTTCCGTACCCCGTCGCCGCGGCAGTGCGCCTCGACGATCAGGTGGAGCTCCAACCGACGGCTTACACGCAGGGCTTGGCCGCCGCGGTTGAGGGCGAGGGCTCCTTCGTCTTCGAGGGCACGCGCGCTCTCTCGGTCGAGGGAGGTTCGCCGTGCCGGATCCGGACTAGCGGCGCCACCGTGACCGCCGGCCAGGTCGTCGACGCGACGCACTACCCGCTGCTCGACCGCGGGCTCTACTTCGCCCGTCTCGAGCCCATGCGCTCCTACTGCATCGCGGCCCGGATCCGCGGCGCGCCGCCCCAGGGCCTGTCGATCAGCGCGGGGAGCACGACGCGCTCCATCCGCTCCTACGGAGACCTTCTGATCGTCGGCGGCGAGGGCCACGAGACGGGCGCCGGCGAGGCCTCGCGGGCGCGGTACGACCGGCTCGAGCAGTTCGCACGGCGCCACTGGGACGTGGACGCAGTGACGCACCGGTGGTCGGCCCAGGATCCGGTGCCCTACGACGACCTTCCTGTGGTCGGACGCTACACCCCGCGCTCGTCGCGCCTCTTCGTCGCCTCGGGGTTCATGAAGTGGGGTCTCACGGGCGGCACTTCAGCCGCGATGTTGCTGCGCGATCTCCTCGGGGGACGCGACCATCCCTGGGCCTCGACGTTCGACCCGAACCGGATCACGCTGCGCGCGGTGCCGAGGCTCGCCCAGATCAACGCGAAGGTCGGCCTCGATCTCGTCGGCGACCGAGTCAGGCCAGCGCAGACCCGCTCGCAGGTGGACGTCCCTCGCGGCGAGGCGCGCGTCGTTCGCGACGGGCGCGGGAAGACCGGGGTCTACCGCGACGAGGGCGGCGAGGCGCATGCCGTCTCGCTCCGGTGCACTCACCTAGGCTGTCTTGTGCGCTTCAATGCCGCCGAGCGCAGCTGGGACTGCCCGTGCCACGGCTCGCGGTTCGACGTCGACGGCGCCGTGCTCGAGGGCCCGGCCACCGAGCCGCTCGAGCGCAAGAAGACCTGAGCTCGGCGACCGGCGTTCGAGAGGGGACCCGAGCCTTTCGAGGATGCGACGGGGGCGCTCGGGACGGGGCAGATCGGGTCGAATCGGATTGGGCTACAGCTAGGGCCGGCGGTGCCGATACAAGAAGAGCGATGAGCGCCTACGCCCCCCGCGTCGAGCCAGTGCGCCCTCCCGACGTAGAGGTCGAAATGCCCTCCGCTGACGGGGGGGGATCCACATACGCGATCCTCGAGTCCGCGCACGATGCGTTCGTCTCGATCGACGCGGCCGGAAGGATCATCGCCTGGAACCGCGCGGCGGAGGAGACCTTCGGCTGGCCCCGTGGCGACGCTCTCGGGCGCTCGATGGTCGAGCTGATCGTCCCCGAGCGCTTCCGCAACGCCCAGCTTCCCGGCCTCCAGCGTTATCTCGAGACCGGCGATGCGAGCGTGGCGGGACAGCCCCTCGAGCTCGCCGCCCTGCACCGCGACGGCCGGGAGCTCGAGACCGAGCTGATGATCTCCCCGATGCGCATGGGGGACGCGACAGTGTTCAACGCCTTCCTGCGCGACATCACCGCTCGCCGTCAGGCCGAGCGGGAGGTCGGTCGCCTCGCCGCGATCGTCGAGACGTCCGAGGACGCGATCGTCTCCGGGTCCCTCGACGGGACGATCACGACATGGAACGCGGGCGCCGAGCGGCTGTACGGCTACTCGGCGCGGGAGATGGTGGGTCAGCCGATCACTCGGCTGCGACCGTCCGGGGGCCTGTCGGAGCTCGAAACGCATCGCGATCGGCTGGCCTCGGGCGAATCCGTCCGGGAGTTCGAGATCCGGGAGGTCCACAAGGACGGTCACCCGATCGACGTGTCGGTATCGATGTCGCCACTCGGGGACGAGAGGGGCGCGATCGTCGGCGTGGCCTCGATCGCCCGCGACGTCAGCGAGCGCAAGGTCAACGAGCGCGCCATGCTCGAGGCGTGGGAGCGCTTCCATGGGGCGTTCGTGAGCGCGCCGGTCGGGATGGCGCTCGTCGGCCTCGATGGGGGCTTCCTGTCCGCCAACCAGGCGCTCTGCGCGCTGCTCGGGCGCTCGGAGAAGGAGCTCACCGCCCTGAGCTTCCAGGCCGTCACCCACTCCGACGACCTATCTACGTACGGAGCTCGCGCTCGTGGAGCGGGTCCTGAAGGGTGAGCTCGACCGCTACGAGCTCGAGAAGCGATACCTGAAGCCCGACGGGTCGATCGTATGGGGCCTCCTGTGCGTCTCGCTCGTCCGGGGTCCCGAGCGGGAGCCCGTCCACTTCGTCGCCCAGATACAAGACATCAGCGTCCGCAAGGAAGCCGAGCAGGAGCTGCGGCGCTACTCCGACCACCTGACTGAGCTCGCCCTCCAGGATCCCCTCACAGGGCTTCGCAACTACCGCGACTTCCACGCCGCTCTCGACCGCGAGATCGAGCGCGCGC
>JACCUC010000160.1 GCA_013812065.1 Thermoleophilaceae bacterium
GCGGTCGAGGAGTCGGGTGTCCCGACGGAGACCGCTGTCGACTTCTTTCCCCCCGAGAGCGGCGACCTGGTCTACGTGTTCGTGCCGCACGAGTTCCTCCCCTTCACCCTTGCTCCCGCCCACCCCACGGCGCAGCAGCTTCGTCGCAGCGTCGCGCTGACGACCGAGCAGCCCGGCACGCCATGGTTCGATAAGTCGGCTCAGGTGGCAGCCGAGTCCGGGGCCGTCGTCGACATCAACCCGGCTGGAGTGGCGGAGCTCCGCCGTCGCGGGATCCCGGCTCGCCATATGGGCCTCGGCTACGTTCCGTCCTGGGATCGCTGGGGCGGTCGGGATGGAGCCTCCCGCCCGATCGACTACACGTTCCTGGGCCAGTTCACCCACAGGCGCGCAAAGCTGCTGGCCGACGGTGCGCGGTTCCTTCACAGGCGGAGGGCCGCGATCTACTTCTCGCAGACGGTCAGTCCGTACACGCGAGACTCCGAGGAGTTCCTCTCGGGGCCGCGCAAATGGGAGCACCTGGCCTCGGCGCAAGCGCTCCTCAATGTGCACCGAGACGAGCTTCCTTACTTCGAGTGGTTGAGGGTCCTCGAGGCGATCTGCAACGGGTGTGTCCTCGTCTCCGAGCACTCACTCGGGTTCGAGCCCCTGGTGGCGGGAGAGCACTTCCTGAGCGCAGGCTACGAGCGCCTGCCGCTCGTCCTCGACTCGCTGCTCGACCAGCCCGAAAGGCTCGCCGAGATCAGGCAGGCTTCATATGCGCTGGTACGGGAGGAAATGCCGCTGTCGCGGAGCATCGGCGTGCTTGTCGAGGCGGCGACGGAGGCGGGCGCCGCAGAGACCCGCGGCTCGCCGACCTCACTCGATCGCCGTGGCCAGCCTCAGCCGCTGCCGGCGAGGATCCCCGAGCGCAGGCCGAGGTACCTCGAGGCGGCCGACGCCCTGGAGGAGCCGGGCGGCAACGCGATGATGCGCATGGCCCTCAAGCAGCTCACCCTCGGCCAACGTGCCCTGGCTAGGAGGCTTCGCGATCTCGAGGCGAACGGAGCCGCCGAGGAGGATCAGGATCGCGTCTACACGCGAGGCCCCTACGCCGACGCCTCTCCCCAGGTCAGTGTGGCCGTCACGCTCTACAACTACGAGGGCTACATCGGCGAGGCGCTCGCAAGCGTGGCGCTCAGCGCCCGCCGCGATTTCGAGGTCGTCATCGTCGACGACGCCTCGACCGACGATTCTCTGGCGGCCGCGCTGGCAGCGCTCGACGAGCACCCCTGGGTCGCCGCCAAGGTGATCTCCCGGAGTCGCAACGGGGGACTGGCCACAGCCCGAAATACGGCCTTCGAGAATTGCCGGGGCGAGTACGTGTTCGTGCTCGACGCCGACAACGCCGTCTACCCGCGCGCTCTGCGCCAACTCGCTGGCGCGCTCGATGCGGCGCCCGACGCTGCCGTCGCCTACGGCCTCATCGCCATGTTCGACGCCGCCGGGGGAACGAGCGTGTTCAGCTGGCCCGCGTGGGATCCGTACGAGTTCCGCTTCGGCAACTACATCGACGCCATGGCGATGGTGCGCCGCTCGGCGTGGGAGCTCGTCGGCGGCTACGTGAGCGACCCACGCCTACACGGCTGGGAGGACTTCGCCCTATGGTGCGCCTTCGCCCAGCACGGGCTCAGGGGCGTGCGAGTCCCCGAAATCCTCTCCCGTCTGCGAAAGGGACGCCATTCGATGCTGGCGGTGACCGACATCGATCACTCCGAGGCGTGGGCGCTGCTCATCGAGCGGTATCCGTTTCTCACCTCAGACACGGTGCCCCTCCAACGCGGGTGAGGCCCGCGTCGGACGGCCAGACCCTCGTATCAGACAGAGTCCTACCGATCGCGGGCGCTGAAGACGCTCCTGCCGGCACGAAGGGGCCTCGTCAGGCGCCAGCTCACTGAGCTTGTCACGTCGCGCAGGACACGTTCTGCCCGCTCGGCTCGCGCGCCTTCCTTTTCGGCCCGCCGGCGCTGCTCGGACGCCTCGGCCTCGAGCGCCACGAGGGAGGCGAGGTCCGACTCCGCGTCGATGAGACGCGCGGCCAGAGCCGCCTCGCGCGCTTGCCCCTTTGCCTGCTCAGCCTCCGCGAGAGCCACCCTGCGCAGCAGGTCGGTCCGGTCTCCCCTTTTTTCGTCCCTGGGTTCCCTCTGTGCCATGCGGGTCGGCACCGGAGCCTATCCTCCCGGGCGGCTCGTGGGCACGATCGTTCTTCACCCCGGCACCCCGAAGGCGGGCTCGACCAGCATTCAGACGTGGCTCACTCGCAACGCCGGGCGGCTGAGGGAGTCGGCGATCAACCTCCTCATCGTGCGCGTCGAGGGTAGAGAGGGGGAGGCTGCTCGCCTCGAGCTGACCGACTACGGCGGGGAGAGCGTCGAGTGGAACGAGATCCTCAAGGTGTACGAGGCCGAGCCCGCCGAGAAGCAGGTTCTGCTCGAGAGCTTCTTCGAGCAGCTCGACGCGGCGGCGACTCGCGCTCGGGTGACCGTCGTCAGCTCCGAGACGTTGGGCGTCTTCTTCTGGCAGGCCGACCGGATGTTCCTGAGCGGTCTGGAGGAGCTCGCCGCCGGCCATGAGGTGCGCATCGCCTACTACGTCCGGCCTCAGCACTCGGCTCTCGAGGCGAGCTGGCGTCAGTGGGGCTTTCGCAGAGGTCACAGCCCGTCCCGGTTCCTGGTCCTCCACTCAGAGTCGTTCCACTACTTCGAAACCTTGCTCTGCGCCCGCCGGCATGCTCCGAGCGTCTCGTTCGAGCCGCGCCCCTTTCGGCGCGATCTCCTCGACCTCGGCCACCCGGCGGCCGACTTTGCGCGCCGCTTCCTGGACATTGCCGACCCGGCCCCCGGGGACTCCTCGATCTGGTCGAACCGCGGGTTGCCCCTCGAGGTGGTGAACGCGCTCCGCCACGCGCCGCCGGGCGCGTTCTGGTCTTCCGAGCACGACAACCGCAAGCTCGACCTCTTCAAGGACGTCCTGGCCGACGTCACAGGCTCGGAGACGGACGAGACGGTCAGGTCGCGGCTCGTGCTCCAGGCGTATTCACACGCGACGTTCGAAGCCGGCAACCTGCGGCTGATCGATGCAATGGGGTGGGAGACCGACAGCTTCGTTCCTGCGGTCACGGGCGAGCAGCCAGACTTGACGGCGATGGACGCGCTCTGGGAGCCGCGCGCGTCGGAGGCAGAGCTCGAGGCGCTGTACCTGGCGCTCGAGCGTGCCGTCCCGCCGGTCTTCGAGAATGCCGAGGGTCCGCCTCTGCCCGACGACTCCGCAGAGTACCGGCTTGCCGCAGCAATCGGGGTCATGGACGCGACGGCTCGAGACCTCGCGAGGGCGCAGGTCGAACTCTCGGAACTTCGCTCGAGCCGCAGCTGGCGCCTGACCCGCCGCCTCGGGACCCTCCGGGGACACGACGATGGGACGAGCGACCCTGCAGCCGGGGTATCGGAGCGCCTCGCCCGGGCCGCCGGCCGCATCGAGCGCTTCGAAGCGTCCGTCGATCTTGACGAAGCGACGGAAACCGACGGGTGAGGCGAGCGGACACCCAAACCGCTCGGTTCGAGCGTCACTCCTTTCTCAGCAGGATCAGATCCTCGCGGTCGTCGACGGCTCCCTCGGCGTACTCGACGACCTCGAACCACTCCCAGCACAGCAAGACCGTGTAGTCCTTCGTCTGGATCGTCGCTCCGGCGGGCTGCCAGCCTCCCGAGCCTCTGGTCCATTCGCCGATGCCCTCGCGCTCGAGCTGACGTGTGACCTCCGGCGGCGCGAACCGGCGTAGGAACTCGCCCTGGACCGAGAGCGAGACGAGGCCTCCGGCGCGCGTGAGCCGGTGGAGCTCAGCGAGCCACAGGCGCTGCTCGTGGCGGGTGAGGCGCGGCAGCGTCGAGCAGCCGACCACGAGCTCGAAGCTCTCGGCGGGGACATCCAACGCCGGCTCACGTGCGGCGAGCACGAATTCGCCGGGCAGCTGCGCGCGTGCCCACTCGATCGCCTCTCGGTCGAAGCCGACGCCGGTGAGCGCCACCCCCTCGAGCTCTCGTGTGAGAGAGGGCTGGAGCAGCCCGGTGTCGACGCCCCACTCGAGCGCGGTGTCAATCGACTCGAGGTCTCGCTGCTGCCTCACGGGCCCGAGCAGAGCCTGAGTGGATCGGGCCGAGCGCGCAGCGACCGCGGTCTGGTCCTCCTGCCCGGTCAGCCGGCGCGCGAGGGGGGCGGGGGGGCGACGCGGATCGTCGAACATTCCCGGGACGTAAGGCAGCTCGAGGCGGCCGACGGGGAGCCAGTCCTCCATGACCGTCACGGCGAAGTCGATCGGCCCCTGAGCGTCGCCGCGGGTCTCGCCGCGGAAGTGGAACCCCGACCAGCGCGCATGCGGGATGTCGGCGAACCACGCCGCCACGTCGTCGCGAGGGCGTATCTCGGCGTTCGCGACGCGCACGCCCACGGCCGACAGCTGCGCGTTGTGGAGGGCCATCTCCGGTGACACGCCCCACCCGCTGAGCTCGACGACGTCGCCGTCGTAGGAGAAGTGCTCGATCGCCGCGAGGACCGCTCCGACGCGTGCATCCGAACGGATCACCTCAGCCGGGAGGCGCGCGACGCCGAACACCTTCGCTGCGAACAGCCTGTGCCAGCCGTCGAGCTGGCGCGGCTCGATCCGCTCTCCCGAGGACGTGATCAACACGGGCTGGTTGGCCCGGGGAGGATCGCTCAGCACGAGGCTGACGGGAGGCGGCGCGTAGGCGGATGTCCCCGCGCCCTCGAAGTGGGCGAGATCTCGGAAGCGCCGCTCCACGGCGGTGGCCGCGGCTGCCTCGTCAGCGAGCAGGCGCGAGAAGCTCGGATCGGATCCCTGGGGGCCGAAGTAGCGGCGCAGATACTGGAGGTAGACGTTGTCGGGGTCGACCGCGCCGGCTGCCCTGTACTGGAGATAGCCCCTGAGGAACAGGAACCAGTAGGTCCACCCGGCGTAGGCCCGGCGGAACTCGTCGGTCTCGGACAGGGTGTCGAGCTCGAGGGGCTCCTCGGCGACCGCGGCGAGGATGTCAGCGCTCGTCCCGCCGCTGAACCTCTCGAAGAAGCGCTGGTAGAGACGGGTGCGCCCAAGGTCGATGTCCGTGGAGAACGTCTCGCGCCCGTCTTTCGACACCTTCGACGCCGATGGCGTGCTCGCCGGCGGCCGGTCGACCAGCGTCGCTCGCAGGACCTTGTCGCTCTTCGCGAACACGAGGACGGCGCGTCGCTCCTTGGCATCGTGGATCGTCCCCCACTCGGTCTCCCCGAGCACCTCGTAGAAGGGGAAGTACTCGGAGACGGGATCGATGTAGGTCTCCTCGAGGTTGCCGTGCAGCTTGTGGGTCTCGAGGACGAGGACGTCGGTTATCTCGGCGAGGCGGTCGACCACCTTGCCCGCGTAGATGAAGACCGAGAGCGCGAGGACGATGTCGTAGGGCTCGCCGTAGATCGACGGGTCGGTGATGTCCCGGCGGTAGAACGACACCCTCGAGACGTTGTTGTGGACATTGACGAGGTCGGCGATCTCCACGAAGTAGGGGTCGTATTCGAAGCCGTCGACGAGCCGCGCGCCGCGGGCGCGCGCCCCCCGGCTCATCTCGCCGAGGTTGGACCCCAGGTCCAGCACCTTCTTCCCCCGGAAGTCGACGCGGTCGAGGAACTCTGCTCGCTCGGTCCGAAAGCCCTGCGTCGATGCGTCGCCGAGCGTGAGCGACTGGTAGTGGTTGCCCGTCTTGATGGCGTCCTGACAGGACTCGCTGATGTACTGGACACCCACCGCACTCAGGGTGAGGTCCTTGATCCCGTCGCGCACCTCGGCTCTACGCACGCTGCACCTCACCACCGACGAGCGTCGGCGAGACCCCGCTCCCGGTGTCTGCGACAAGGTCCCGCAGAGCCTCCTCGTCGCGCGCGAGCAGCATCAGTATGGCCGGCTCTCCGATGCCCTCGATCTCCCCGAGCGGTGTGCGAGACGTGAATCCAGGAGCGAGCGCCGCGGCGAGAGCGGACCCCTGCGCCTGCTCACCCGGCAGCTCGAGAATCACCGCTCGCTCGGCGAGCTCGGCAGCCTTGGATGCCTCCTCGGCTCCCACGGTCGCGGAGACGATGGCGACGTCGTAGCGCTCACCTCGGGCGGCGAGCTCCGCGAGGTCGGCGTGGAAGGAGACGCGAGAGGTGTGGCGATAGGCGTTGATCAGGCCGGCCAGGGTCACGAGCCCCTGCTCGAACTGCACGCCGTCGACGATCTCGGCGCCGAGGGCCCGCACGGCCCGGCTCACCTCACCGAGACGTGACCCGACCTCGAGGACGGTCGCGCCGGTGAAGTAGACGCGCTCGAGGCAGGCGATCCGGTCGGCCAGGGCCGGATCGGCCCGGAACCCGTACCCGAGCAGCGAGTCGAGCGCCCCGGCGTCGGCGACATGCCTCTCCGCCCTGCCCGCCGCCCGAATCAGGGCTCGGAGCTCACCCCGCACGGTCGGCCATGGCTTGGCTTGGCCTTCGGCCCCGTCCTCGGCCGCCGCGCTCGAGGCCGGCGAATCCTCGAGCTCGATCGAGTCGTACGCGGGCCTCTCCGGTTCGGGCTCCCACGACGGGCGGGCCGCCGGGTCTTCGCTCAGGTCGATCAGCAGCCGTCGCAGGGACCGCGCGTAGCGCGAGGGGTCGTGGCGGCGCCGGACGCGTTCGGCGCCGGCCCGTGCGACGCGCTGTCGCTCGGCGGGGTCGGCACTCAGCACGCGATCGAGACAGCGCGCGAGGTCGGCGACGTCGCTGGCCTCGCAGAGGTAGCCGTGGCGGCCGTCCTCGATCAGCTCCGGCACGCCGAAGACGTTCGACGCGACGACGGGAGTATCGAAGGCCATCGCTTCGAGGATCGAGATCGGAGACGACTCGATGTCCGAGGAGAGCACGAAGACGTCCGCGACCTCGTGCCAGGAGTAGGGATCGGAGGTGACGGGGACGAGCGTGCAGCGCCCTTCGAGACCCGCTTCGGCGACGAAGGTGCGGATCCCGTCGGAGTATCCGCCGCCGCTATCGCCGACCAGGACGAGGTGAGCGGAAGGGTGACGGCCAGCGACCAGGCCGAAGGCCTGCACGAGCACCGCCTGCGCCTTGCGAGCGTTGATCGTGCCGAGGCACAGGAGCAGCACGGCGTCCTCGGGAAAGGCCGCGCGGCGGCGCCGGGCTCGCGAGGGATCGAATCCCCGCCGGAAGACGTCGATGTCGCCGAGCTCCAAACCGTAGGGAGCCGTGACCATACGGGAGGGGTCCGCGGAGGGCTCGTAGAGCCGCCTTGTCGCGTCGGCGGCGAAGATGAGCGCCGACGCCTGGCGAAGGGCGTGCTCGAGCCGCTCGCGAACGTAGGCGTGCCCGTCGCGGCCGTGCGCGGCGAGCCACCAGCTGGGCACCGAGAAGCTCTCGTGGATCGACCACGCCACCGGAAGGCCGAGGCGGGCGCCGAGGTCCGCCCCCAGGAAGGTGTCGAGCGTGTTCGCGAACACCACGTCGAACTCCTGGAGCCTCGCCCAGGCGGCGAGCTGCGCGACCGCGCTCTCGTACTCCGCCACTCCGATCGCCGGAAGCGTGGTCAGATGCACGTCCGCACCGATGGTCTCGAGACGTCGCCGCCAGGCTCCGTCGATCGGTGCGACCACCGTGCATAAGGTGGACGGGTCCTGGAGCAGGTAGCGGATCTGCTCGAAGAAGTAGCGCTGCGCCCCGCCATGATCGAGGCGGTGGGTGAAGGCCAGCACCCTGGTCCCCTCGCCGGCCCGAAAAGTGCGAGGGCCCAGCAGCCGCTCGGTGCTCCGACGCAGCCCGAGGGCGTAGCCGTCCCCGTCCTCGAAGGGCGGCTCGGGCGGCTCGAGCAGAACCTCCTCGCCGAGCGAGAGCTCGAAGGTCTCGCCTTCGACGCTCGTTGCCCGCGCCTCGAGGCAAATTCGATCGCGATCGTCGGGCAGGTCGCCCGGACCGGGGATCCACTCGAAGCCACACACCGAGGCGGCGGGATGGCCGCCGGCCGCCGGGCTGGCCCTTACCTTGGTCCTCGGAAGCCCGAGTCGTGCCCTTCCGACCGCCCGTCCGTCAATCAGGATGTCGACGTACCCGACCGCGCTGTGGAGGAAGAGCGCCCAGCCCACCACCCTGAGCGACTCGCGGGCGACGGGCGAGTCCGTCCGAGGTTGCTCGAGAGCTCCCACCGGGCCGTGACGGAGCCACGCCCGCAGTCTGCGCCTCAGAGGCGAGAGCGCTGCGCTGGGGCGGTTCCGATCGGAGTGAGGTTTCATGGCACGAATCGAGGCCGGGTCCGCCCTTGGCTCCCGACCTACCGGGCGGGTCCCCGGCGCCGCGCCGATGCTATTGCGCGTAGCCGGCCCCGCGGACCGGCCAACGCGCCCTTGGCGACTCTCAGCGGCCGGGTCACGCGCCACGAGAGCGACTCCTCGATGGCGACCCGCGCCCTTCGCTCGTGGGCGGCCTCCGCTTGTGCTCGCATGACCGATCGCTCGCGCTGTCCGCCGGCATAGTCGAGGCCCAGCGCGGGGGAGGCGCCGTCCGCGGCGGGCTCGAGGGCCGCTCCAGCCGCCTCCATCTCTCCCCTCGTCCACTCGAGCTCCTCGAGGGCCCGATCGAGTGCCGCTCGTGCGTGGCGCTCCTCGCGCCGAGCGCGATCGCGGTCCAGTCGCGCCAGGGCCACGGCCTCGTCGCGCTCCTGCCGGGCTGCGGTCCGGCGCTCCTCGGCGTGTCGCCACAGGTTGGGGACGAAGCCCTCGATCGCCTCGCTCAACGCGGGCTCGCGCGCGGAGGTTCGGTGGTGGCGGAGGTCCTCCTCGATGACGCCGTCGAGCTCGGCGCGGACCGACTCGGGCACATCGGTCAGGTCCCGACCGACGAAAGCGGCGAGACGGGCGAGCTGCCACTCGGGGTCGGAGAAGTAGTCCTCGTAGAAGACGAGCAGGCGCTCGTCCCCGCCCGTGTTGTCGAGCGCTTCGGCGCCGTAGCGGAGCCAGAGCGCATTGGCGGCCTCCCACGTGAGGGTATCCGGCGCCCGGCGCAGCAGCGATGCGGCGACGTCGGCCGGGTTGCGCAGACATACGACGTAGCGTGCGGGGGGCAAGAGCTCGCGCCAGAAGGGCAGCGTGAGGCTGGTTCGCGGGTCCTTCCAGGTCCACTCGCCGGCGTCTGCGAACTGAGCGTCGACGACTTCGCGAGCACGCTCCCTGAGCGGCTCGAGCTCGGGGCTGCGTTCCCAGTCGGGCGGCATGTCAGGAGGGCTCGACCAACTGCCCCCGAGCGCCTCCAGAAGGGCATCGTTGATCTCCGTGATCGGGCGCTGCTCCCAGGATCCACGCGGGTTGTCGGGCGCCGGCTGGAGCGGGCTCACCTCGGCCGCGAGGCTGAAGCCCAGAAGGTCGAGCACCGAAGCGGTGAGCGACGTGCCGCAGCGGTGCATTCCGAGCACGCCGACGACACGGGGAGCGTTGTCGGGCCAGGCGGCGATCGCGCCAGTGTATTCGCTGCCTACGCGCTCCCCGGCGCGTCCCGGGCCCCCCGAGTCGCCTCGACCAGCCGGTGACGCGCTCGCCATACCACGCCACCCTTGACGATGCGTGCCCACTCACGTCGTCGAAACGGCCGCAGTGCGATCACGATCTCCTGCATCTGCCAGAGCGGCCGCGCGAAGGTCAGGTGGGGCTTGGGCGGATGCAGTGCAGGGTCGAAGGCATGCTGGTTCTTACGCGTCCCGAGCGGGATCACACTCGGATGTCGCGAGTCGCGGACCAGGCCCCGGAAGCGGATCGAGTATCGGTCGAGCCCGAGCCGCTCGAACATCGAGCAGTAGTCGGCGACCTGCGGGTGGGCGGTGTGCCCGCTCCAGTGCCACCAGTACTGCCGCACGCCGAGCCCTTCGACGAAGCCCTCGCCCTCGAAGGAAGGGTGCTGGATGTAGAGGAAGTCGGTCGCGACCGAGGCCGCACGCCCGAGCACCGCCTCCACGGCCTCGAGGCCCGGCAGGTGCTCGAGGAAGTCGATCATCGAGACGAAGCGGACGGGCACGGGAACCTCGAGCGTCGTCGCGTCGGCCTGTACCGCTTCGTGGCCCGCGCGGACCGCCTCCCCCACCTTCACCGGGTCGAGATCCACGCCGATGCCCCGGCGGGCTCCGAAGCGCCGCCGGCAGTACGCGGTCGAGGCTCCGCGAGAGCAGCCGAGGTCGAGGAAGTCGAAGCGGCCCCAGTCAACCGCATCGAGGGACGGCACAGCCGCTCGAGTCGCCAAGCCGGCCAAAGCGCGTTTGCGCTCGCTAGCGGTCGACCGCGGCGACTATCTGCGCCCAGTCCGAGGAGGAGAACGGCCGCAGCGCGACGAGGATGTCCTGAGCGCGCCAGAGGGGGCGGGGGAAGCGGACGCGCGGCTTCGGCGAATGGAGCGCCGCGTCGTAGTCGTGCTGGTCGATCGGCGCATCGACGGGAAGGATGCTCGGGTGGTCTGAGTCGGTGATCGGATCGCGGTAACGGATCATGTACTGGTCGAGGCCGAGCCGCTCGAACATCGAGCAGTAGTCGGCGACCTGCGGGTGGGCGGTGTGCCCTCGCCAGTGCCACCAGTACTGCCTGAAGCCAAGCTGCTCGACGAAGCCCTCGCCCTCGAAGGAGGGATGGCGGATGAAGAGGAAGTCAGTCGCCACGGCCGCCGCGCGTTCGATCGACGCCTCGACGACGTCGAGGCCGGGCAGGTGCTCGAGGAAGTCCATCATCGAGCAAAAGCGGACGGCATCTCGCGCCTCGAGCTTCGTCGCGTCGGCGATCACGGCGTCGAAGCCCGCCTCCAGCGTCTGCGCGACCTTGGAAGGATCGAGGTCGATACCGAGGCCTTTGCGTGCCTTGAAGGACCTGCGAGCCCAGTCGAGCGAGCCACCTTTGGAGCAGCCGAGGTCGACAAAGTCGAACCGCGTCCAGTCGACGTCGGCCAACGATCGCCCGGCGGCTCGGCCCCGAGGCCGCGAGTGCGCACGAAGAGACGGAAGAGAGAGTCGCAAGGCTCGTGGTACGCGACACGCCGGAGCCGGCTGAGCGTGGAGAGGCGGTCGCGAAGCGCTCATCCTATCCGCCCCGGGAGTTCCGCCGATGAGCGTGGACCGCCTTCGAGTCATGGCATCGGGTCTCGTCGCAGTATCGGTTCTACATGATGGTGCGTATCCTCTTCAGGAGCTTGCAGGACGTAACTGACAGCCGGGGCAGACTTCTGCCGCTAGCACCCACCGCACCTCACAGGAGGGGTTCCCATTAGCGACGAGCAGTTCCGCCAGGAGATCATCCGGCTCGGCCCCTGGCACCACGACATCACCGTCCGCGACGGGATTACCACCCGCATCTCAGCCGACATCGAGTACCCCCGCCACTATGGAAGACCCGGGATGCTCAACTGGCGGCCCGAGTTCACCGGGCGTATGACGCGCGTCTATCCCGACGGGCTGGCCGGCGCAGCGTCATGGAGTGCTCCTAGGGCTTCGCTGGAGCCACCGGCGGATCTGCCCTAGGGAGATAACCCCCCGAACCGAAGGAGGCCACTCGTGACAGCGCACGAGAACGGTTCCACACGGTCGGCGCCCGAACTCGTCGTCGTGGCTCGACCCGAGGCGGAGGTGCGTGTGGGGCGCGAGGGGGTCGCCGCGGCGATCGAAGGGGAATCTCTAACCGAAGCCCTCTCGGGGACCAACGTCCGGCTTCAGGCCCTCTTTGGCCTTACCGGGTCGTCGCGGGCTTAGGGGACATGGCTCCGGACACCCCCGCGGCCGGCTCCCGAAGCCGCACCGTCGCAGAACGCCTGAGCCTCACTGGGTGGCCCAGCCGCGACCGCTGGGCGCTCGTGGGCATCGTCGTACTCGCCGCTCTGCTCTTCTGGACTCGGCTCGTCGGCCTCGACGAGAGCCTCTGGTGGGACGAGATATACGCGGTGGTCACGGCGATCAACGTGGGTCCTTCCGGCATCTGGTTCGGCACTTACCAGCCGAACAACCACGTCCTCTTCAATCTTCTGACCTGGGCGACGGCCGTGATGCTCGGTCCCTCCGAGCCCGTGTACCGCGTGTGGTCGGTGCTTCCCGCCCTCGGCGCGGCGGCGCTCCTGACCGCTTGGGCCTGGCGCCGACTCGGGCGGCTGACCGCCGTCTTTGTTCTGTTTCTGGTTACCACGGCGCCGATCTACGTCGACCTGACCCGCCAAGCTCGGGGCTACGGGCTGATGGCGCTGGCCGCCGTCGGGCTGCTCGTGACTGCCGACCGCCTGATCGCTGCCGGGAGCAAAGACGACGCTGGCCTTGCTCGACCGATCGGCGGCGAACGAGCTCAGCGGCGGCGCTGGGTTGCCTACGGCGCCGCCGGAATGCTCGGGCTGTACACCCACGTCGGCTTCGTCTTCGGCTTTCTCACCCAGACACTGGTCCTGCTGCTCAGGCGGAGCCTCCTTCGAGCGGCGATCGTCACCGTGGTGGCGGCGGGCATCCTCTGCCTCGCCTTCTACGCGCCGTTGCTCGGGCAGATGGCCTCGAACCTCTCGTATAACTACGGCGGGAAGCCGCGGACCGAGGACAAGAAGCAGGCTCACGCGCCGGGCCCAGGCCAGGGAAACAAGGAGGCGCGACCCCCCCTCGAGTGGCATTCGACCGTGACCGGCGCCGCGTCGCTGGCCGCGCCCGTGGTCGAGGTGGTGGCCAGAGGTAAGTACGACGAGTCGTGCACCGTTAGGTGCTACTCCGGAAAACGGCTCCTGCTTGTCCTTCCCGTCCTGCTCGCGGCCGGAATCGGCGGCTGGTCACTCTGGCGGTTCGGTCGCCGCTGGCTGCTCGCGCTACTCGCCATACCGCCCACCGCGACCTTCTTCGTCCTCACCGTTCCGCAGGGGTTCGTGGCCAACCGCTTCGTCAGTTTCACGCTCGTGCACATCCTGGTGTTGATGGCGATCGGTCTGTCGGCGGCGCTTGCCTGGGCCTGGAGCTTTCAGCGCGCCCGGCCGGTCGTCGCGCCGCTGGGGCTCCTGCTGGCGCTGTTCGCGCTGTTTCAGTTCACCGTCGCCGCCATGCGCTGGATCAAGATTCCGAAGGAGGACATGAAGCGTGCGGCCGCGATCGTCGAGCAGAGCGGCGCGAGGCCGATCGTGACGAACAGCAAGTACCTGCTCGGATGGCGCTACTACCTGAAGCCTGAGGACGTGACCCGGCTGGCACCGGCGCGGCTCGAGTCCATGTTCTGCAATGAAAACGGTGGCTTCGGCTTCATCGACCACCCACTTATGACTCAGATGGTCAACACCTCGTGCCTCGCCGGTCGTGGCACCCGGATTCGGGTGCCACAGCGCTCGCGAGGTAAGCACATCGACGTGTGGCTCGTCCCGCCCCGCTCACCCGGAGCCGCAGCGGCCAGGAACTGAGGCAAAGGGTCATCACCGGGACAATCGGGCTCAGCGCAGCGGCGGTTCGGGGTGCGATTCCCGAGCCTGCTGAGCTGGTAGACGTGGAAGAGCTCGATGCGGACCTCGGCGTCAGGTAGCCGCTCCCCGACCGCCTTTCGTACCGCGCGATCGCCACCCGTGGGCAGCGTCGCGGGGCGCGAACGTAGACGGCCCCGCGGGGCTGGCCCCACGAAGCGCAGGCTCGCCGCCGGCGGAGTGCCAGCTCGACGATCATCCCCTCTGCGGTGAACGAGACGTCGATGACCGTCGCGCCGGGAGGCGCAGCAGGCGGTGGTGACGCGGATGCCGTCCCTCCTTGGGAGCCGCTGTCGTTGATCAGTCAGGGCCTGCCCAGAGTGGGCGGCGGCGCCTGGTCCCACCACGGCGACCCGAGATATGGGCGGTGGATCCCGTGAAGGTCCCACTCGACCGCGAGGAGAACCATCTTGGCGCTTTGAGAGCGCGACGCTTGATCACACGGAGCGGCGCGGCCCACCTTCCCGACCCCCGGGATCGTCATGCGCGACCTGTCGCGCTGCCATCCGCGGGTTGGCCCGGGCCCTTCGGTTCGCGACCCGCTCGAAGAGGGCGATCCCGCCAAAGCGGCCGCGATACTCGAGCCCGAGATCGTCCTTTCTCTCATCAACGGCCCGGCGAACACCGTACTCGCCGGTTTCGTTGAGCGGATGGAAGTAGTCGTGGAACATGATGACCCCGGTCGGGGCGATTCGGCCTTCGAGCGCCCCGATATCCGCGATAACGCCGTCGTAGGAGTGGTCGCCGTCGACGAACACCGTGTCGAAGGTGGCGTCGAGGCCACGCACGATCGTCGAGGAGTCGCCCTGAAGAAGGGTCACGCGCTTGAGCAGGCGGTGGCTCTTGAGATGACGCCGCGCCCAGGGCAGGTACCGGTCGTCGTACTCGATCGAGGTCAGGTGGCCGTCGCCGCGCCCGTCGCGGATGCCCATGGCGAGCACGACGGTGCTGCGACCGTGCAGGCGACCGATCTCGAGAACCGGGCCACGCGCGAAGTAGCCCGCCTCGTAGAGCTTGGCGTGATCGCCCGGCTCGAGCTTGCCGCGAATGTCATCGACCAGCTCCTCCACCTTCGGGTGGGTCTCGTTGAGGAAGCCGCGCCCCTCGAAGAAAGAGGGCGCGTAGCGGTGGGTGCTCTTGTCGACGTGCGGCTGAACGAAGCGTCGCTCCCGCGCTCCGTCGGGGCGCTCGCGCTTCTCGGAAGCGCGGTGCCGTCTTCCCAATCTCTCGACGAACCTGGTAAGCCCGCTCCGCACGTCTATCACCGTAAGCTACCCAGAGTGGGTCGCTCGCTCGACACCCTCCTCGGTCCGTCGCGGTCCCGAGGAGGGGATGGCACGAAGCCGGGAGCTTCCGTGACGTCCGAGGAGTTCGGTGCCGCCCCAACCCGCGGGCGACGCCTCCGTACCGTCGTCGTCTTCCACCTGGCCGACGTCACCGGCCCGGCGAAGTCGCTGCGGCCGCGGCTCGAAGCCATCGCGCGGCGGGGCGGAGGACTCGACGTGCTCGCCCCGGCAGAGGGCTCGCTAGCTGGCGCCTACGGCGATCTCGGGACCGTTTGCGCCCTGCCCTACGCGTCGCTCACCGTTCCGCGCACCCCGCGCGAGGCGGCTCGAGCGGTCCGGTCCTTCGCTCGCGACGTCGGCCTCTTCCGGCGCGAGCTTCATCGCCGACGACCCAACGTCGTCGTGGTGGTGACGACCGCTCTCCCCGCCGCGCTCATCGCCGCCCGGCTGGAGCACCTCCCCACGGTCGTCTACGTCGGCGAGACCTTCCCGAGCAGGGCCACGGACGGGACGGTGCGCTGGCTGGGAGGCCGGGTGATCGCGCGCCTGTGCGAGGCGCTCGCCGACCGGCTCGTCTGCTGCTCGGAGACCGTCGCCCGGCAGTTCGTCCGGCTCGGTAGCACGGTGACGATCTACCCGGGGATCTCCCGCATCTACGCCGAAGGCGACCGAGCGGGATTTCGCGCGCGTTACGGTCTCGAGGCGGCAAGTCCCGTGATCGCCGTGGTCGGCAATCTGACCGCGGGCCGCGGACAGGACACCGCGGTGCGCGCCCTCGCCCTGATCCGGGAGCGACTCCCCGGCGCCCAGCTCGTGATCGCGGGGCTCCCGCATCCGCGCCCGATCGACGAGGCGTTCGCCGCCTCCGTGCACGACCTCGCGAGCGAGCTCGGCGTGGAGCGCAGCGTCGTCTTCACCGGCTTCGTCGAGCGGGTGGCCGACGTCTACGCCGCCGCCGACGTCGTCGTCAACCCGGCGCGGTTCGACGAGCCGTTCGGCCGGGTCGCACTCGAGGCGCTGACGGCCGGTCGGCCGGTGGTGGCCAGCGCAGTGGGCGCCATCCCCGAGGTGCTGCGCGACGGCCGCGACGTGCTGCTCGTACCCCGCGACGATCCCGTCGCCCTGGCCGAGGCGGTCAGCCGCCTCGTCGAGGACCCCGCGCTGCGCGACCGGCTCGTCGCCGAGGGCAGTCGCCGCGTGGAGTCCGAGTTCGGGGAGGAGGCCGGCATCGAGGCCTTCGAAGGAGTGATCGCCGACGTGCTCGAGCAGCGGTCGAACGGCCCGCGCAGTCGATCCTCCTCGCCGGGCTGAGCCGTCCCCGGGCCGTGACCGCGCCCGTCGCCGTCCTCGCGGTCGTGCTCTGCGCGTTCGGCCTCACCGCGTGTGCAGGCGACGACCGCTCTCAGGCCGGACAGGTGCCCGTCTCCGCCTACGGGATGCAGGCCTGGCTGGGCACCCAGCTCCGCGGCCCGGACTTCCGGCTCCTGCGCGACCACGGCGCCGGC
Organism: Thermoleophilaceae bacterium; assembly: GCA_013812065.1. GTDB lineage: Bacteria > Actinomycetota > Thermoleophilia > Solirubrobacterales > Thermoleophilaceae > JACCUC01. The sequence goes on from JACCUC010000160.1 coordinate 16,331, forward strand.
CTCTTCCGCTTCAACCTGCTTACCACCAGTCGAGACGACCGCGGGCCGCCTGCCATCCCGACCTACGACGCGGTGATCCAGGCGGCGGTGGAGCAGCGCGTCGAGCTGCTTCCGGTGCTCATGCGCACCCGCCCGAAGGACCGATCGCCGGGCAAGCAGGTCGCCGCGCCGCCGGAGGGCCGAGCCCAGCACGCCGAGTGGCGCCGGCGGGTTCGTCTCGTGGCCGAGCGCTACGGACCGAGCGGGAGCTTCTGGCGGGAGCGGCCTCGACTTCCCTACCGGCCGATCCGGATGTGGGAGGTGTGGAACGAGCCGAACCTGCCTCAGTTCTGGGATCAGCGCACGCCGAACCCGCGCGAGTACGGACGCCTCCTGCGCGAGACGGGTGGCGTCCTGCGCGGCGTCGATCCCGGTGTCCGGATCGTCTCGGGCGGCCTCGCCTGGCGACACTCCGGCGGGCCGTATCTCGGGGCCGCGCTCGACGCGGCCGGTCCCTGCTCGGTGGACGCGATCTCCGTCCACCCCTACGCGCCGACGGTGGGGAGGGCGATGGGGCATCTGGCCGAGGCCCGCTCGGTCGCCGACTCCCGCGGCCTGCGGGACGTGGCCCTGTGGACGACCGAGATCGGCTGGCGCGTCGGGGGAGCCGGCGCGGGCGACCTGGAGCTCGGCTACTCCGACGTCGAGACGCCTGCCGCCCAGGCGCGTGCCCTGAACGGCTTCTTTGCCGCGACCACCCGCCGTCGCAGGGAGCTCCGGCTGGGGCCGACGTTCGCGTTCGCGCTGCGCGACCGCGTGAACCCCAAGACGGGCGAGGTGGACAACAGGTCGGGGCTACGCCTCGCCAACGACACGCCGAGACCGGCATGGGGGGTGCTCTCGCGCTGGGCCAAGGCGGCGCCGCCACTGCGGTTGCCCGGGCCCCGAGCCTGCCCGCGTTAGCTCAGCCGCTCAAGAGGCGGGCCAGGGTGTCGGCCTGGGCGTCGAGGTCGGCGTAACGCTCGACGAAGGCCCGTCCGCGCGCACCGAGCTCCCGCCGCAGCGCCGGGTCGGCGGCGAGGCGGCGCAGGTGGTGCTCCCACTCCTCGGGCTCGGTCGCCAGGTAGCCCGCGCCCGAGCGCTCGACGAGCTCGGTGTTGACGCCGACCGGGCTCGCCAGCACCGCCGCCGCGGCGGCCATGTACTGGAGCAGCTTGAAGCCGGCCTTGGCGCGGGTGTACGGGGTGTCCGGGAGCGGCATGAGCCCGACGTCGAACCGCGCGAAGAACGCCGGTACATCCTCGAGGCGCCAGCGCGAGAACGTCGAGGGGCCGGCGCGCCAGGGCTGCGAGGAGACGACCTCGAGCCGCGCGACGCCCTCGCGCTCGAGGCGCTCGAAGACGCCCGCCAGCGGATCGAGGTAGGC